>NZ_JBSXOI010000076.1:0-213249 GCF_056859395.1 Marinobacter sp. L-80 | reverse complement strand
CTGATGGGAACCACTTTCCGCCCGTATTCGCCTGGCCAGGAACTGCTTCTTCCCCCGAGCCTGAACGAGTGGCTGCCTGAGGGGCATCTGGCCTATTTTGTCAGTGATGTCGTCGAGGAGCTGGATTTAAGCGCGTTTTATGCCCGCTACGAAGGCAACGGCCGACGCAACTCGCCCTTCGATCCACGAATGATGCTGAAGGTTCTGATCTACGCCTACGCCACCGGCGTTTTCTCTTCACGCAAGATCGCCCGGAAGCTGGAAGAAGACGTGGCCTTCCGGGTTCTGGCGGCAGGCAACTTCCCCAGGCATCGCACGATCTGTGATTTCCGCAAACACCATTTGGTTGCCTTCAAGGCCGTGTTTATTCAGGTGGTCCGGATTGCCCGGGAAGCGGAGCTGATCACGCTGGGAACACTGGCGATTGATGGCACCAAGGTTCGGGCTAATGCCAGCAAGCACAAGGCCATGAGCTATGGCCGCATGGGCGAGGAAGACGATCGTTTATCGAAAGAGATCGATGCACTTTGTCGTCAGGCGCGTCAGACAGACCAGTCGGAAGACCGACAGTTCGGCCCGGATAACCGGGGTGATGAACTGCCTGAAGAGCTTCAGTACCGGCAGGCGCGGCTGGACAAGATTCGTGCCGCCAAAGAGAAATTGGAAGCAGACCAGAAAGAGCGGGACAAGGCCCGGGGTCGGTCCCCGGACGATGATCGGCGCTCACCTCGCGGGGGCCCGAACTTCAAGCGGGATTATGGGGTTCCGGATGACAAGGATCAGAGCAATTTTACCGATCCGCAAAGCCGGATTATGAAAACGGCGGACGGGTTCCAGCAATGCTACAACGGCCAGTTGGCCGTGGATGGTGAATTCCAGCTGATTGTCGCCAACCACCTGGGCAATAATCCCAGTGACAATGGCTGTCTGATACCACTGCTGGATCAGGCAAAAGACACTCTGGAAACCTATCCGGATCAGTGTCTGGCTGACGCGGGTTACCGTAAAGAAGAAGATCTACAGACCCTGGAAGACAAAAGCATCGACGGCTATGTCTCGCTGCGCCGGGAGGGCAAGAAGAGTTCAGAGATAGACGCGAGCCGTTATCCGGCCAGCGCCCGGATGGCCGGGAAGCTGGCCACGGCAACCGGGCGATCGGTTTACGCTCAGCGCAAGCATCTGGTTGAGGCGGTCAACGGCTGGATCAAGCATGTTCTGGGCTTCCGACAGTTCAGTCTGCGGGGCCTTCACGCCGTGCAGGGTGAATGGGATCTGGTCTGTCTGTCGCTTAATCTCAGGCGGATGAGTTCACTGATGAGGCTGAAATAGAGGGTCCGAGGGATCCTTGGGCGTACTGAGTGATCGGACTACGATAACGCATTCGCTGATAACCGTCTTGACTGACTGAATAGAGAGAATCGAGACTCTATTCGGCTGGATATTGTGGATACGTTCTCGGGCCGAACTGTGATTCGACGCGGCGGGGTCACTTGCTCAAAATACTTCTGCCGCGCAGACCCCTAGTGTCAGATTACGCAGGCACTCCGCTGCTTCAGGCGACGAATCTCCCGCGCAAAGGCTGGCCATAAAGCCTGCGCCCCGTTGCTCCGCTTCAGTGGGCGTTTCCTGAAAGAAGGATGGACCACTTTGAACGATGACACGTTGGAACAAACCGTCCGTTCGATCATTTGCAGCCATTAACCCCTTGATGCTGAAGCCGCCTGCAGACTCACCGACCAGAGTTACGTTATTCGGGTTACCCCCAAATGCAGCAACGTTAGCCTGCAGCCATTCCAGGGCTTTAATCTGATCCATCAGCCCGTAATTTCCCGATCCCTTTTCAGAGGTTTGTGAGGTCGCAGTAAGTGCCGGATGCGCCAGGTAGCCAAGCACACCCAGGCGATAATTGATGGCCACTACAACAATGCCTTCTTTCACCAACCTGTCAGGTTTCGCGCTGGACTGAAAACCGGCGCCGGTATCCAGACTGCCGCCGTGAATCCAGACAACCACCGGGTGATTCTCACCCTCACCAGGCGCGTAGATATTGAGGTTCAGGCAATCCTCTGAGGTACTCGACCCCGGATTCGAACTTTGGATGGCAAACGGAGATTGCGCTGGCGTTTGTGGGCACGCATCACCAAATTCTGTTGCCTGCAAGACATCCGACCTGGGCTCCGGGCTTTGGGGTGCACGAAAACGGTTTGCTCCCTCGGTCGATTGGCCATATGGAACGCCTAACCATTGTTTCATCTCGGTGCCGTTACCGTCGCTGACAAGCACACCAGTGATTACACCTTCCGACGTTGTAACCTCCGTCGGATCAGTTGAAATCGCAGACGAGTCGTTCGAGTCGTTGTTACAGGCAGGCAGAGAAATAACGAAAATTGATACGATCAGAAGGCGCAAAGCCCTCGGCATTCGAGCTATACAGACACGCATAGGAGTCTCCACGTCGTTCATTCTTGTTTTAGTTGTGCTGACAGAGAGCCTTAACAGCTTATTTTCATTCAGCGTACATTTGTACGCTAAGGCTCTGAAGGAAGCGTAACTTGAGTCTTAAGAAAGTCAAAGATGTGTGCAAAACCGAATAATTAAACTTCTTTCGGTTGTTACGAAACAGTGACACCTATTAGTCGAATGAAGATGATATGGAGAGCAGTCTTAACCGACGGTCGGTGCCTGATCACGCCGGAGAAGCTAAAGACATGAATGTCAGGAGCCGGTTTTAAAGAGAGGTACTTACTGCGAAAGGTGGTTTGGTTTGGCGCAAGGTGGGGTAGTTGCCAGGCTTTCCCCAAGCCGTTCTATGTGGGCAGACACAAAAAAAGCCACTTGGCTTGCGCTCTAAGTGACTCTTTTTGTTGCAGAATTGGTAGGACCACCCAGATTCGAACTGGGGACCTCTACCATGTCAAGGTAGCGCTCTAACCAACTGAGCTATGGTCCTGTATCCTGCAACGGGGACGAAATATACTGATTCAGCCGATGCTGGTCAACCACTTTTATGCGGTTTTCCGCTTGCGGAGTTTTTCCTTGATGGCTTTGCTCAGCACGGCCCAGCGGTTGACGATCAGGGCGGCAAAGATGAGGCCACAGCCGGCCAGTTGAATGCCGGTCATAGACTCGCCAAACCATCCTGCCGCGAACAGAGCAACCCACACCGGCTCAAGTATCAGAATCACCACGCCATGGCTGTTCGCAGACAGGCTCTGGGCGAACGTCTGAAGCAGGAAACGACCGGCCGTGCCAATCACGGCACTGGCCACCACCCACCAGGCCAGCATTGGCGAGAGATTATTCAGGGTAGGCCGCCAGGGCTCCATAATCATGGATTCAACCAGGGTAAGCAGGCCGACCGTCAGCAGCGCAATGGCTGTCAGGGGCAGGGCGGGTACGCGGTGCTTTTCCACCGTTCTGCCGAGCCGGTTTATCACGGTTCTCTGGTTGGCTGCCCGGGTATTGAGATTGAAATACAGGGCGAAAATTGTCGCTGCCATGACAAAGAAAATCTGGCCTGCTTCAGGGCGAAATCCGTTTTCAAGGGATAGCAGAGCGAGCCCGGCAACGGCAATCGGAATGGCCAGCCATGTGCTCGCCGGTTGGGCTTCCTTGAATACCAACCGGGCAATAATGGGAACAATCACAACGCCCAGGCTTGTCAGGAAGGCTCCCTCGCCGAGGCTCGTTATATGAACCAGCCCCATCACCCAGCAGGTCATGGCCGTGCCGAACACCAGGCCGACACCCACGCTTCGACGTAGTTGATCAACGCTCAGCTTCATTAGCGAGCGGCGGGCGAAAAAGGCGAGCACCGTGCCGGCAATCAGAAACCGCGCAGCCATGAACATCAGCGGAGGCATCAGCAGCACCGCTTCTTTGGAGAACATCCAGCTGATGGCCGCAAACAGGGTGACAACAACCAGTAAAAGATCGGATTTGTGGGTGTCAGACATCAGTTATCGCTTGCCGGCAGTGGGTGAATCAAACGGAGAAGCGAACCAATGTATAGTTTGCGAACTAAAAAGAAAAGATGGGTAGAACTACCGAGGTGAGAAGTGGCTCTTCCCTGAGCCTTTGGTTTGCCTCCTCAGATGCGGTTAGTTATTCAGGGTGGTGTAAACCAGATTGGACATATCCGTCTGGTCCGAACCGGGCACTTCAATGTACCGGTCACCGGAACCCCACCACTGCCACCATGCGCGCTTGTTATAGGTGCGGCTGGCGAAATCCACCTGCAAACCGTTGAGGGTGGTGTTGTTGACTACCGGCACGGAGATGTTGCCCGTCTCGGAGCCCAGAACACCGCTGTGGGTGACGCCCTCGTTCATCAGCACCGGGTAGTGGTTGTAGTACAGAGCGTCCGGGCCATTCTGGCTCGTTACCTTGCCCGCCAGGCTGATGCTGGCGGAGCAGGAATCAATCCCGGCGGCGGAGGTTGCACCGCAAGCCGAATGGGTGGGTACCACGCCATCGTCGGTGCCGGCGATGAACGGTTTGGTGATACCGCCATAGGAGGAGCCGCCGGCCACGAAGCGCAGCCTGGGGATTGAATTCGGGCTTACCGCCAGGTTGCGAGCTGCGTTGGTCTGCAGGTCATTTACGACGCCCAGCTTGCCGGGCTCTGGCTCTATGCCGGTGAAGGCTTCGACGGCCGCCCTGAGTGGCCAGTTGTACCAGCTGTCGTTGTAGGCAAGACTCAGGGCCAGGTTGGCCAGTTCCGTGCCGCCCCCGGCGCCGGAGTAATCCAGGGCTGCCAGGATCTTCAGGGGTTGAAGGCCCTCGGATCGAAGCCAGCGTGCCTGGTTTTCCAGCAGATACCGGGTAACGAGATCCCCGGTAGAGTGAGAAACAACGATGCAAAAGTCATTGCACAGACCTTGCTGACTGATCTGACGCATCTGTTCATAGGCTTGCTGGGCAATGCCACCCTCAACACGTCCGTCACTGCCCCAGTCAATGCGGGCTTCGGCACGGGACAGCCAGAAGGTGCGCCAGTAGTCCTCACCGGCGCTCTTCACTTCCTGAAGGTTGGCGGGCGGGTTGGCCAGGTCTTCCTGCTGGAAACCGTGCACCAGGATCACATTGTGCCCGGCCAGCTGGGCCTGGGCGGTGCCGGCAAAGAGGCTGCCGGTGATAGCGACCGCCAGGGCGGTCTTACAGGCACTTCCGATCTTTGTTGTTTTCATAGTTGCTCCGTCTTTGCTGCTTTATTGTTGTCACAAGACGTTTATCCGCCACTTGTAGCGGTACAGCCCGGCGTTAGCCGGTGCAGAGCCTACGCCCTGCCATCAGAACTTGTCGGCAAGCTGCCGCAGCAGAGCCGCGCGCTGTTCTGATTCGGGATTCACCGCCGGAGTATCGGTAAGACTGCCGAGCTCCGGCGGTGTGAAAGCGTAGCCCTCGTCGGGGCCGAAAGCGTAATTAGTCCGGTCACCTGGCCGGGCGGGAAGCTGCCGAATCTGCAGGTTTTTCAGCTGTAGCCGGCCGTCCACCGTCTGATCGGCCAATACCGTGCCGTGTGCCTTCAGATTGATCGTGTTTGAGGTGCTGTCCAGCCTTTTCTCCATCTGCAATTGAGCAACCGGGCGTTGGCCAACAAACAGCTGGGCCGAAAGCGCGTAGTAGCCGGAGTCTTCCGGCGAGAAACGAACGGGAATTATCAGATTGTTACCCTGGATACGGGCATCGCCAAGCCCCTCGAATTCGCCCAGGTAAGGTTCAATGGCCAGTGTTGAGACATGGCGGACTGGTTTGCCGTCAAGCCGGGCCTCAACGATCAGCCGATATTCACCCGGTGATTCGTCGGCGGACAGAACGCCCTCGAAGTAACCCGGGGAACCCGCCTCTTCCAAGGTGGTGCCAGCGATGGCATCCCGGCTTTCCGGCCTCTCCAGCGTTGCAGACAGCGAGCGACCGACCACCTGAGAGCCCCGGATAGCCGCTGCAACAAGAATTTGTTCCCCTGCAGTAAACCGGTATTTCTCCAGCGTTACGGTGAACTGCCCGTCACCTTCGAGGGGCAGACTGACCGGCTCGTAGTGATTGCCACCGTAGGCGTTCGCCTGTTCCGGGGAGAGAGGTATGGACCACGGAGGGTATCGGGTAGTTTCAGCGTATTGATCGGCAACGCTGGCCAGCATGAACCCGAGGGCATTATCCGGGGGTGGTTCCGGCTCGGCCGAGGGATCGGTAGAAGACTGCCTTGCCAGGCCTGCGTTCTGGACAGGCGCCGTCTCGGCCGAGTCGACCACCTTCGAAAACCAGCTGAAATCTGTGTGGTTGTCAGCGGAGAGCAGATACCCCGCGCCAACCACGCCAGCAGTTACCAGTGTCAGAAGAAGAGCGACCTTGCCCGGCATGCGGCAGTTCCCTTGATTATTGTTGTAGCTCTAAAGATAACGGGATTTCCGCCGCACCCCAAAAATCCGGACTCTGTGTGTAACAGAATGTGTCCGCGTTGTGCGGTGGTTCACATTCCGATCAGCCGGTGATCAGAACATGCCGGATTCCCGAATGGCCTCGAAGCCAAAGTGCAATTTCACTTCATCACCGACCATCGCGCCATCAAGGCCGTAGGTCATGCCCCATTCACTGCGTTTCAGGGTGGTGGAGGCGCTGATGCCCAGTGTGTATTCCTCATGGCCAAAGGGGTAGACGTCTGCCTTGTTGAGGGTCACATCCAGCACCACGGGGCGTTTCTGGCCAAGTAACTCCAGATCACCAGTTACCTTGCCCGTGTTTTCCCCCGTGGTTTCGAAATCGGTAACAGTGAAGATGATCTCTGGGTACTCGTCGGCATCGAGAAAATCCGCATTGCGAACGTGGTCGTCGCGTTTCTTATGATTGGTGAACACACTGTCGCTCTGGAACACCAACTGACCGGATTTCAGCTCCCTCGCTTCCTCGTCGTAAACAAATTGTCCCTCGACTTCGCGGAACATCCCCATGACCGGGGCGTAGCCGATGTGCATGATCTCGAAGAACATTGAAAAGTGCTCGTCGTCGACGACAAAATCTGTTGGCTCGGCCATGGCTGCCGGGCTCAGTGCGAGTGCAGCAGGGAGGGCAATGGCGGAACGGGTAAGGGTTTTCCGTTTAATGAACATCATGGTGATGTCTCCTCTGATAAAGCCAGTGAATATCCAGGAAAAACGACCACACAAGCAGTGCTAGGGCAGTTGCAAGCGTGATACTGGCGAATAGCGCATTGACCGGCGGCAACACGGCCACCAGCAGGGTAACGATCTGCCAAACGCAAACCGTCTTGCGCCTGAAACTCTCCGGCAGTGGGGCATTCAGCCAGTCCAGGAAGTGAGTCGCAACAACGAAGGCATAGCGAATAAGGCCCAGGGCCAAAACCCAGGGACCAGCCTTGCCCAATGCCAGGACAGCCACGCTGAGGCCGAGAATAAACAGGGTATCCAGTTCCATGTCGAAGCGGGCGCCAAATTCGCTCTGGGAGCCGGTGGCCCTGGCGACTTTTCCGTCTACGCCATCCAGAATCAGCGCCAGCAACGCCATCCAGCCGTAGAGCCAGAGGCTGTCAGTGAGGTGGTCGGTAAAGGGGGCCAGAGCCACCAGGACTATCACCAGACTGCCTCTCAGCAGCGTCGCCCGGTTTGCCCATCCGAAATCCCGGGTTTCGGGCCAGAACGGGATGATCAGGGCACAAACGACCAGGTAAAGCGCCGCTGCCAAGAAGTAGAAAATGACGGGGGGCTGGGTTAACCAGCCGGTGACTGCACAGAACAGGGCGACAAGCCCCGAGCCCCAGACGAGATCCAGGGCAAGTGGCATCCTTTGCGAAGCTGAATGGCCGTTAGAATCCATCAATGAACTCCAGCGTATAGGTTTGCAGGCATCAAATACCCCGGATGCGCTGTACACTGACTATAGTTGGTATAACTGATCATGCTTACGATCATAGACCGTGTTCAGACCTGAAGGTTCAGCCCTGGCAGGGCGACGACCGGCACGTTTGAAAAACTGCCAAAAAGGAGATCCTTTTGCATCGCGACCCTGATGAGCCGAAAACCGAATCGATGGCACGGGCCTGGTGGGTAACCGGCGCCGGCAAGGGCGAGATTCTGGAAACGCCACTGGTTACCTCTGATGACGAGCAGAAGGACGAATCGGTTACGGTTCAGGCGCTGTATTCGGGTATCAGTCGGGGCACGGAATCACTGGTTTTCCATGGCCGGGTACCAAAGAGCGAATACGCAGCCATGCGGGCGCCGTTTCAGGAGGGAGATTTTCCCTGGCCGGTAAAGTACGGCTACGCCAGCGTCGGCAAAGTAGTGGAAGGGCCTGCCGAGTTAGTGGGCCAAACGGTGTTCTGCCTTTATCCGCATCAGAATTGCTACCGGGTGCCGGCGTCGGCGTTGACGCCTTTGCCCAAAGACTTGCCCGCCGAGCGAGCAATACTTGCCGCCAACATGGAAACCGCTGTAAACGGCCTCTGGGATGGAGCGCCAGCAGTCGGTGACCGCATTGCCGTGGTTGGTCTTGGTGTTGTTGGCCTGCTCGTCGCCTGGCTGGCGAGTCGTATCCCGGGAGCTCGTGTCACCGCGATCGATACGAATCCAGAGAGACAGGCCGTTGCCGAACAGCTCGGTTTGACCTTCAGCAGTGAGTCGGCCCCTGATGATCACGACCTTGTTATCCATGCCAGTGGCCACCCCTCGGGCCTGGAGACCGCTCTTGGGCTGGCAGGGCAGGAGGCGACCATTGTGGAAATGAGCTGGTACGGGGATCAGCTGGTATCTGCACCGTTGGGGGCCGCATTCCATCCGCGGCGTCTGACCCTGAAATCCAGCCAGGTGGGCCAGATAGTGCCATCTCGAGTTCCACGGTGGGACTATCGCAAACGCCTGGCGCTCGCATTGGAATTGCTCCAGGACGAGGCGCTGGATGTGCTGATTACCGGCGAATGCAAGTTTGATGATCTACCAAAATCCATGGCGCGAATTCTGATTGATGGCCGGGATACCCTGTGCCATCGCGTTGTTTACTGAAAATCCAAAATTGCCTGCTAAGGAGAGACTATGTTCGGTTTGACGGTCCGGGACCACATGATGATTGCCCACAGCTTCAACGGAGAGATCTTTGGTCCTGCGCAGAAGGTTCATGGTGCCACCTATGTGGTCGACGTGACCTTTGAGCGTCACCAACTGGATAAGGACGACCTGGTCGTCGACATAGGCCTGGCTTCCGAGCTTCTCAAAAGCATTCTCTCCGAATTCAATATGCAGAACCTGGACGAGCTGCCGGAACTGCGTGGCCGGAATACCACGACCGAATTCATGGCCAAACTGGTTTTCGATCGTATGGCGGCAGCCATTCACGGTGGCCGTCTTGGCGAGACAGGAGAAGGGATTGTCAGCCTGAAAGTCACCCTCTCGGAATCCCACATTGCCTGGGCGAGCTACCATGCCGGAATCTGACAAACCGGGCTTCCTGGAGTTTATTGTTCCGGGTGATCCGGAACAGAACACGGGCGGTTACCGGTATGTCCGCAAGCTCGTGGAAGCTCTGGGCGACGACGGTTGCAGAACCCGGGTCAGTGGTTTGCCCGGGCAGTTTCCACGCCCGGACAGGGTTGCCCGTAGTGGAATGGATAAGAAGCTCGCGAGTCTGCCTGATGGCGCCTCTGTGGTACTCGATGGTCTTGCCATGGGGGGGCTGCCGGACATTGTTGAAAAGCATTCTCCACGCCTCAATCTGATCGCGCTGGTACACCACCCCCTAGCTGATGAAACGGGGATCAGCGAAGCCAATAGACAGTGGTTTTTTGATTCAGAAACGCGGGCGCTTAGATTTGTAAACGGGGTGATCACCACCAGCCAATATACCGCCGCTCGCCTGGCGGATTACGAGGTGCCGGCTGAGAGGATCAGGGTTGCCGAGCCGGGTGTCACCCGAGCCGCGAACCCCAGAGGCTGTGATCAGTCGTCGCAAACTGGTACCCCTCACATTTTGTGCGTTGCTCATCTGTCACCCCGAAAGGCCCAGCATCAATTGGTGGAGGCGCTGGAAAACCTGAAGGGCGTGTCGTGGCAATGCACGTTGGCAGGGTCTGACAGTCGTGATCCGGAATATAGCCAGCAGGTTCGCCGGGCGATTGCAGAAGCGGGCCTTGAAGACAGGATTGCGCTGGCAGGGGAGGTCGAAGAAGCCGGGCTGGCCGAGCTCTACCGCAAGGCGGATCTCTTTGTACTGCCCTCCCTGTACGAGGGCTATGGCATGGTGATTGATGAGGCGCTGGCGGAAGGGCTGCCCGTTATTTCCTCCGATGGCGGCGCCCTTGCCAACACCTCCGCCAAGCCTGGTGTGGTTCAGTATTGTGCGGGCGATGTCAGGGCCCTTGAGGCGCGCCTCAGGAACTGGCTGGAACATCCGGAACGGCTTGAGCACGCCCGTAAACTTGCCGCAAGGGAATCCCGCCGAATCCGCTCATGGGCGGATACCGGCAAAGATGTCTTAGAAGCGCTGCACTACTTCAGTGGCCTTTCCACGCATCTGCACCAGCATTCGGAATTCGAGAGCACATGGCTGGCAGCCCGGGAAGCAGCGGATCACCGGGCTCGCTCACAAGGGCTGACCGATCAGCTCAATCACTGGTTGTTGAATCGTTATGATGGCTTGTCGCCCGAGAGCCACTACCCGATGCAAATTGTCGACATTGGAACCGGTCGTGGCTCAAACGCGATTTTCCTGGTGCCTGCGCTGCAGGTGCCTCAAACCTGGCTGGCACTGGATCAGGATTCTGCGTTATTGCGGGAGGCCGGACAGCGTGTGGACCGCCTGGATGTGCCGTTTGAAACCCGCCCGGTTCAGCTGACGTCGGAAAACATGGAGCAACAACTGCCCTGGGAGGCGGACCTGATAACAGCGTCAGCACTGATTGATCTGGTTTCCGAGCCATGGCTGGATGCGTTAGCCCTCGCAGCCGCAGGAAGGAAGTCCGCGATGCTCATTGTGTTGAGCTATGCCGGTCACTTTGAGCTGTCTCCCGAGCATCCTGATGATGAGCTGGTGAAGACATTGGTAAATCGGCACCAGCACGGCGACAAGGGAATTGGTGCCGCGCTCGGGCCGGAGGCCAGCACTGTGTTGCAAGACCTGCTGGTTACCGAAGGTTACCGGGTTGAACTGGCGGAATCCCCCTGGATACTGGATGGCGCGGATCACGCCTTGGCCAAAATGCTGATGCAGGGCTGGATCGACGCGGCCATTGAGCAGTCACCTCACGAGGCGGACCGATTGTCACGCTGGCTGGAGACACGCAATCAGCAGTTATCCGAAGGGGATCTGACGATTGTTGTGAGACATCTGGATCTGCTGGCACTGCCACCCGAGGCATTGCCTTGACCGAACTGCGTCAACGGCAGGTGAAGCTGGCGGCCCGTTGGTTATTCACGGTTCTGGTTATCGGATTCGTGATCCGCTCGATTGATTCGGGTGAGCTCTGGCAGGAGCTTGCCCGCTTTTCTCCCTTTGTCCTGGTTCCCGCACTGGCACTTACGGTCTTTCAGGTGGCGTTGTCTGCCTGGCGATGGCGTTACACCGTCGAACGGCTCGGGCTGCCCCTGGCCTATGGAGTAGCGGTGCGGGAGTACTATCTGGCGACGTTTCTGAACCAGGTGTTGCCGGGAGGTGTGCTCGGCGACGTAAACCGGGCCTGGCGACATGGCAGCGGCGCCGGAGAGCGCCTCTCCGCTGTGCACGGGGTGGCCATCGAGCGACTTTCGGGCCAATTGGTTTTGGCGCTCGTGGTTGTCATATCGGGCAGCTGGCTGCTCGGTTCCGGACGGGTAACGGCTGATCACTTGAACGGCGGCGTCTGGCTGGGCGCCGGCGTTATTGGGGTGTTTCTTGCTCTCTGGTTGGCCCTGAAAACCGGGCTGGCGGCTTATCTTCAGCGGCTCAGGCGGGATCTCTATGAGTCTTTGCTAAACCGAACGGTGTTGCCGGTTCAGATTGGCTCATCTTTACTGGTGCTGGCGAGCTATCTTGGGGTGTTTCTCTGTCTGGCCTGGGGCGCAGGCTATATCGAAAGTACAGAGTCGGGGGCCATTATTGTCAGTCTGGGCAGTATCCTGCTGCTGAGCATGGTAATACCGCTGACGGTTGCTGGCTGGGGCATCCGCGAGGGCGCGGCAGCCTTGCTGTGGCCGATGGCGGGATTGCCCGCGGAGCAGGGCGTGGCACTGAGCGTTGGGTACGGAGCGTTGGTGTTGGTGTCCAGTTTGCCAGGGGCTGCTTTTTTTCGACCTACATATCACGGGTGAAGTCGAGGTCGAACAGCATGTCGCTGCCGAGGTTTATCAGCTGGGCGCGCGGCCGCAAGGCATCATCCAGAAAGTCGATCTCGGGAAGCGAGAAGGCTGGTCTGCCGCTGCCGATGATCATGGGTGCGACCATCACGTGAAGGCGGTCCAGCAATCCAGCGTTCAGGAAGCACGAAACGGTAACACCACCCCCTTCCACAAAGACTTTTTTCAGCCCCAGGTCTGCGAGAACCTCAAGGATCAATCTCGGATCGACGGCATCTTCGGATTCGGCATCCCCGAGACAGGGAATCTCAGTAACCCCGGAACCGATCGATGGATTCTCCGCTTTATCGTAAGTACCTGCCACCAACCGCAGGGTGGGAGCTTCGCCATCGGTGAACAGGTGATGGCTGTCTGGTACGCGATGATGACGGTCAATGACCACGCGCACGGGGTTGCGGCCACTGGTGCGGCGAACGGTCAAACGGGGATTGTCTGTAGTGGCGGTTCCGGCTCCGACAACAACCGCATGCGACACTGCGCGGATCCGGTGCAGATGGGTAATTCCATCGTCGCCGTTGATGAAACGGGAGCGACCGGTAACCGTGGCAATGCGTCCGTCCAGGCTTTGGCCCAACTGACCAATAACTTTGGGGCTGCCGTTATCTGGCACTGGCCGGCAAAGGGGTAGGAATACGGAGAGTAGATCCTTTGCCTCACCCGTGGCTGGCTGCATCAGGTGCCAGGCTCCGTGGCCGTTAAGTTTTACCGCTTCTTTGTCGGTTCCCGGCAATGGCAGTGTCACATTGCTGCGGTTAACTGCGCTAAGCACCAACTCCCATGCTGAGTCGATATCCAGAGTTCTTGCCGCCATAAATAGCCTGTTTGGTTGTTGCCTAGGAGCCTCTGAATGCCTCCGGAGCGCCTCTGCGTGCTCTGAGGGCTTCAGATGCAAGGCGCAGTTCGCAGCTAATGGCCGTAGCCCTTAGCAAGAGCTGCAACACAGCATGTGAAGTCCTCAGAGTACGCCCTCCGGGTTCTTCAGAGGTGCTTCGGAGGCATTCAGAGGCTCCTTTAGTATAGGCAGATTGTGTGCAAAGCTATATGTACGTTACATTTCCGGATTGATTCACTTCGCAGGGCATTATCGGGACAAGACTCCCGATTTGAATGACGAGGTAAATGGCCATGCAACATGCGCAACCCATTCAGCACTGGGAACCAGAGAAGCCTGAGGACCACGGGCAACTGGAACTTCCCGGTATTGCCCTGGACAAGAGTGATGAGCTGCTGGAGTCCCTGGCTGAGCTGGAGGAAGCGCTTGAGGAGGTCCAGCTGACCGGAGAAGAGATGGAACTGCTTCGCCGGTTCCGCAGGACGAGCGCGGAAAACCGGCGAATGATTCTTCAGATCCTGGGCAGCTGAACCCGCCCCGGATCCCTTACTTGCCTTTTCTGTAGATATTCTCGTAGACGTAGTTGGTGGCTTCCACAAAGCCATCAATGCTGCCGCAATCGAATCGACGCCCCTTGAACTGGTAAGCGAGTACGCAACCGTTCTTCGCCTGTTCGAGAAGGGCATCGGTAATCTGGACTTCACCGTTCTTGCCCGCCGGGGTCTTTTCAATAATGTCGAAAATATCTGGCGTAAGAATGTACCGCCCGATAATCGCCAGATTGCTCGGGGCATCTTCCGGGGCTGGCTTTTCCACCATATCGGTGATCCGGTAGAGACCATCTTTCATGGATTCACCGGCAATCACCCCGTACTTGTGGGTTTCGTCGGCCGGCACTTCTTCAATGGCAACAATGGAGCAGCGGAACTGGTTATAGAGCTTGACCATCTGCGCCAGTACGCCGTCTTCACCTTCGGGGCCAATGCAGAAGTCATCAGCCAGCACCACCGCAAAGGGACTGTCCCCCACAAGGTTGCGACCGGTCAGGATGGCGTGGCCGAGGCCTTTCATTTCATTCTGTCGGGTAAAGGCAAAGCTGTTGTGGTCGATCAGATCACGGATGGAGGTCAGCAGGTCTTCCTTGCCGGAACCGGCAATCTGGTGCTCAAGCTCGTAGCTGATGTCGAAATGGTCCTCAATGGCCCGCTTGCCCCGACCAGTCACAAAGCCGAATTCATGAATACCGGCTTCCGCGGCTTCTTCAACGCCGTATTGAACCAGGGGTTTGTTCACCACCGGCAGGATTTCCTTGGGCATCGCCTTGGTGGCCGGAAGAAAGCGGGTGCCGTAGCCGGCGACGGGAAACAGGCATTTTTTGATCATATCGTTCGTCCTTTGATGGTCGGTTTCACGCCCTGTGGGCTGCTTAACGCCTTTGCGTAAGCCTATTAACAAGTGTTCTATCACAAAGTGTGCCGAGTTTACCCAAGTTGTAACGACAAATGCAGGGGCGTGATGGAAATTGTACGTTCTAGCAAAGAGCTATGGCCCTTTAGAGGAGGGTTCTTCAGGTTTACCATCACCAAAAATTTCTCTGACCATAGGTCTTTCAGTGCGACCCTCCTTGCCTGCCTGCACTCATTTGGTGCGCTTTCGGCAGCGTGGGTTCCTTAACCGAATAGGCTCTCTACCTTTTATTGTTCGTACATAGTCCACGTGATCTTCTCTATGGCAATCTATAGCCCGGTACAGGAGGGGCGAGAACAATGGACAGACGAACGCTGATCAAGGGGCTGGGCGCACTGGTAAGTGCCGGCGCGTTACCACTGTCGCCCCTTGCGATGGGTACCGGCCTCCAACCAGTATCTGGAAGCAGTCCCCGTACCTTCAGCTACGCCTGGCTCAAAGGTCGGGCCCGGGCATTGGCCGCTGAGGCGTATGTCTCCCATAAAGACGAATTGCCCCAATCCCTGAAAAACCTCTCCTGGGATGATTACCAGGCCATTGCTTTTCGCGAAGACCAGGCGCTTTGGCGAAACGACAATAGCGCTTTCCAGGTTCAGCTCTTCCACCTTGGGCTGTATTTCCAGCAACCCGTCAAAATCCACGAAGTCATTGATGACCAGGCCAACGAACTGGCCTATCGACAGGATCTGTTCCGCTACAGCGGAGACCAGCCCCTGGGCGATCTGCCGGAAGACCTTGGCTACGCCGGATTTCGGGTTCACTACCACAACAACTTTGCCCTGGATCTGGCGGCCTTTCTCGGCGCCAGCTATTTCCGGGCGGTGGGCTCCGAGATGCAGTACGGCCTGTCAGCCAGGGGGCTGGCGATTGATACCGGCATGAATCGGGAGGAGGAGTTCCCTCGTTTCTCGGAGTTCTGGCTGGAGAAGCCGGCACCGGGCAGCCAGCTGCTCCGGGTATGGGCTCTGCTGGATTCTCCCAGCATCACCGGTGCCTACGCGTTTGTGCTCGACCCGGGGCGCAATATGGTCATGGATGTCGATGTGGCGTTGTATCCCAGAACCGAGATCACCCGGGCAGGGATTGCGCCGCTGACCAGCATGTACCAGGCGGGTGAAAATGACGATCGGATGGGCTACGACTGGCGGCCGGAAATACACGATTCCGACGGCCTGGCCATACGCAACGGCAACGGCGAGTGGTTGTGGCGGCCGTTGGTGAATCCCGTCAATCTCCGGTTCAACACTTTTCAGGACAACAATCCCGTCGGCTTTGGCCTGCTCCAGCGGGACAGGGATTTCGACCACTACCAGGATGACGGTGTGTTTTACGATCGCCGGCCCAGCCTCTGGGTGGAGCCCCGGGGAGACTGGGGGCGGGGCAGTGTTGATCTGGTGGAAATCCCTACCGTGGATGAAACCTTCGACAACATCGTCGCCTTCTGGCGCCCGCAGGAACCTCTGTTGCCAGGCCGGGAATACCTCTACAGCTACCGCCTGCACTGGGGCGAGCAAGCTCCGTTGCAACCATATGAATTAGCCACTGTGCAGGCAACCAGGACCGGGCTGGGCGGTGTTGTGGGTCAGGAGCGCACCTATTTCTCTTGGCGCTTTGCAGTTGATTTCGCCGGCGGCGCGCTTCAAATGCTCGCCAAGGATGCAGGGGTAGAGACGGTCATAAGCGTGAGCCGCGGAGACGTCGAAATCACTTCCGCAAGACCATTGTCTGCAATCAATGGCTACCGGGCCATGTTTGACCTCGTGCCAGATGATTCCACTGAACCTGTCAATATCCGCCTGTACCTCAGGCTGGGCGGCGAGCCGCTGACGGAGACCTGGCTATATCAGTACACTCCGCCACCGGTCGACGAACGCCAGATCTACTGATTGGCTCTGCCTATTGTAAACAATCTGCAGCTCAATTTAGCCAATATTGTTGACAATATGATCGCTCAAGCGTAGCTTTGCTCAAAATCAACCCGGTTTTGTTGACAAACTATGGCTGAGTTACTGTCTACCACCTACACCCGCGCCGATGAGGCGTTTGATTGTCTGCAAACTGCAATCGTCAAAGGGGAACTGGCGCCCGGCGAGAAGATCGGCGAACTGGAGCTTTGTTCCCGTTTTAACCTCACGCGCGGCCCGCTCCGGGAAGCGCTGGGCCGTCTTGAATCCCGCGGCCTTCTGGTTCGCCGTCCCCACGCCGGCGTCAAGGTGGTTTCAGTCAGCGCATCCGAGTTAATGGAGCTCTACCGCATACGCGAAGTCATGGAAGGTCTGGCCGCCCGCCAGGCAGCCGAGCGTATGACCGATCAGGAAATTGCCGATCTTCAGGCGACCCTCGACACCCACGAACGCATGATCGACGAAGCCCAGGGCCAGGCCTATTACCAGGCCGAAGGGGATTACGACTTTCACCACAGAATCGCCACCGGCAGCCGCAACACCAAACTTGCCCAGATGCTGTTGGGTGATCTTTATTACATGGTACGGATGTACCGTTACCGTCTCAGCACCTCCACCGGGCGCCCCCAGCGGGCACTGGGTGAACACCGCCGTATCGTCGAGGCCATCGCCCAGCGCGATGGGGAACTCGCCGAATTTCTGATGAAGCGCCATATCAACGCAGCAAGACAGAACATCGAGAGAAAGATCGAGGAAGGCGAGCTCACAATTTGAACAAGGGGTCAGACCCCGATTTCACGCACAAATTTACGAATAACCAAGAGAGGCCAACACCATGTCCAACAAACTCAGCCCCGGCGCCCGCTTCCGCAAGGCGCTCAAAGACAACCAGCCCTTGCAGATCGTCGGCACCATCAACGCCTACGCCGCTATGATGGCCGATAAAGTGGGTCATCAGGCCATTTATCTTTCCGGTGGCGGCGTTGCTAACGCCTCCTACGGCTTGCCGGATCTGGGCATGACCTCCATGAACGATGTGGTTGAGGACGTTCGCCGGATTACCGCAGCTACCGACGTACCTTTGCTGGTCGACATTGATACCGGCTGGGGCGGCGCTTTCAACATCGCCCGCACCATCCGCGAGATGGAGCGTGCTGGTGCAGCCGCTGTCCACATCGAAGACCAGGTTGCCCAGAAACGCTGTGGTCACCGCCCGAACAAGGAAATCGTGTCCCAGGAGGAGATGGTCGACCGCATCAAGGCCGCCGTGGATGCCCGTGAAGACAAAGACTTCTTTATCATGGCCCGTACCGACGCGTTCCAGAAAGAAGGCCTCGAAGCCGCCATAGAGCGGGCCAAGGCCTGCATAGACGCCGGTGCCGACGGCATCTTTGCGGAAGCGGTTACGGAACTTGAGCACTACAAGGCCTTCTCCGAAGCCCTGGACGTGCCTATCCTGGCCAACATCACCGAATTTGGTGCCACACCGCTATACAACCGCAAGGAACTGGCCGAAGCCGGCGCAGACATGGTTCTGTACCCGCTCAGCGCCTTCCGCGCCATGAACAAGGCCGCTCTGACTGTTTACCAGAACATCCTGGAGAAGGGCGACCAGAAAGACGTGGTTGATATGATGCAGACCCGCATGGAGCTTTACGATTTCCTGAACTACCACGATTTCGAGCAGAAGCTGGACCAGCTGTTCCAGCAGAGCAAAGGCTAACAGCATTTATCCCCTCTCCCCTAGCGGGAGAGGGCCAGGGAGAGGGGGTAGAGAAGCACTCCGCAGAATCGGAAGCTTCCCCTCTCCCCCGGCCCCTCTCCCGCACGGGGAGAGGGGAGTCACAAATATTCAGGATTGGCCCAAGGGGTAATCCGACACCCCAAACAAGATAACGATGGGAGACAACAATGGCTGAAGCAAAACAACTGAGTGGCGCAGGCCTCCGTGGCCAGGTAGCTGGCGAAACGGCTCTGTGCACCGTCGGCAAAAGCGGCGCCGGCCTGACATACCGCGGCTATGACATCGCAGATCTAGCCGAGAAGGCCCAGTTTGAGGAAATCGCTTACCTTCTGCTTCGGGGCAAACTGCCCAATCGGCAGGAGCTGGATGCCTATACCAAAAAACTCCAGAGCCTGCGTGGCCTGCCGGCTGCCCTGAAAACCGTGCTTGAGCAGATCCCCAAAGACGCGCACCCGATGGACGTGATGCGTACCGGCTGCTCCATGCTGGGTAATCTGGAAACGGAAGAAGATTTCGGCGAGCAGGACGACAAGATCGACCGCATGCTGGCGGTGTTCCCGTCCATCATCACCTACTGGTACCGCTTTGCCCACGAGGGTGTTCGGATCGAAACCGAGAGCGACGTGGATTCCATCGGCGGCCATTTCCTGGAGCTGCTTCACGGCAAGAAGCCCAGCGAACTGCACGAGCGCGTGATGAACGTCTCTCTGATCCTGTACGCAGAGCACGAGTTCAACGCCTCCACGTTCACCGCCCGCGTGTGTGCCTCCACACTGTCTGACATTCACAGCTGTGTGACCGGTGCGATCGGTTCACTGCGCGGTCCTCTGCACGGCGGTGCCAACGAGGCCGCCATGGCGCTGATCCAGAAGTTTAAGACCCCTGAAGAGGCCGAAGAAGGCCTGATGGGCATGCTTGAGCGGAAAGAAAAGATCATGGGCTTCGGTCACGCGATTTATAAGGAGTCCGACCCGCGGAACGCCATCATCAAGCAGTGGTCCAAGAAGCTGGCGGAAGAAGTGGGCGATACCGTGCTGTATCCGGTATCCGAGCGCTGTGAAGCAGTTATGTGGCGCGAGAAGAAGCTGTTCTGTAACGCCGACTTCTTCCATGCATCCGCCTACCACTTCATGGGCATTCCAACCGAATTGTTCACCCCGATCTTCGTAATGTCCCGGGTATCCGGCTGGACCGCCCACGTGAAAGAGCAGCGCGAGAACAACCGCATCATCCGCCCAAGTGCCGATTACACCGGCCCGGCGGATTCGAATTGGGTGCCGATCGACGAGCGGCCGTGATTTTTCACTCTCCTCTCCCCCCCGCGGGAGAGGGGCTGGGGGAGAGGGGGAGCGTGAACATCACACCACGCGGTCTCCCCCTCTCCCTAACCCTCTCCCACAAGGGGAGAGGGAACCAATAAACCAAGATTCCGAGTACTGCTCATGAACACTGAATACCGTAAACCGCTCCCAGGTACCGACCTGGACTATTTCGATACTCGCCAGGCCGTGGAAGACATCCAGGCCGGCGCGTACGACAAGCTCCCATACACCTCCAAGATCCTGGCTGAGCAACTGGTTCGCCGGTGCGATCCCGAGGTGCTGACGGATTCCCTGAAACAGCTGATCGAACGCAAGCGCGACCTGGATTTCCCCTGGTATCCGGCCCGCGTGGTGTGCCACGACATTCTTGGCCAGACCGCCCTGGTGGATCTGGCCGGCCTGCGTGACGCCATCGCCGAGAAGGGCGGTGATCCCGCCAAGGTCAACCCGGTGGTTCCTACCCAGCTGATCGTGGATCATTCGCTTGCCGTTGAGCACGCCGGTTTCGAGAAGGACGCGTTCGAGAAGAACCGTGAGATTGAAGACCGTCGAAACGATGACCGTTTCCACTTCATCAACTGGACCAAGACCGCGTTCAAAAACGTGGACGTGATCCCTCCCGGCAACGGCATCATGCACCAGATCAACCTGGAGAAGATGTCTCCGGTGATTCAGAATCGGCCGGATGGGGAAGGAAAGCGCGTAGCCTTCCCGGATACCTGTGTCGGTACCGACAGTCACACCCCGATGGTTGATGCCCTGGGTGTTATCTCCGTGGGTGTGGGTGGTCTGGAAGCCGAGAGCGTTATGCTGGGGCGTGCCTCCATGATGCGCCTGCCGGATATTGTGGGTGTAGAGCTGACGGGCAAACTGCAGCCCGGCATCACCAGTACCGACATGGTACTGGCCATCACCGAGTTCCTGCGCAAGGAGAAAGTGGTCGGCGCATACCTGGAGTTCTATGGTGAAGGCGCAGACAGCCTCAGCGTGGGCGACCGTGCCACCATCTCCAACATGACTCCGGAGTATGGTGCCACCGCAGCGATGTTCTACATCGACGGTCAGACCATCGACTATCTGAAGCTGACCGGTCGCGAGGACGATCAGGTTGCCCTGGTGGAGAAATACGCCAAGGAAACCGGTCTCTGGGCCGACAGCATGAAGAACGCCGAATACGAGCGCGTGCTGAAGTTCGACCTGTCCAAAGTTACCCGTACCCTGGCTGGCCCCTCCAACCCCCATGCGCACCTGCCCACATCCGAGCTGGCAGAACGCGGCATCGCGGGTGAGTGGGAACAGGAAGAGGGTAAAATGCCGGATGGCGCCTGCATCATCGCCGCCATCACCAGCTGTACCAACACCAGTAACCCCCGCAACATGGTGGCTGCCGGCCTGATCGCCCGTAACGCCAACAAGCTGGGGCTGACCCGCAAGCCCTGGGTGAAAACCTCCCTGGCGCCGGGTTCCAAGACCGTGAAGATGTACCTGGAAGAAGCCAAACTGTTGCCGGAGCTGGAACAACTCGGTTTTGGCGTGGTGGCTTTTGCCTGCACCACCTGTAACGGCATGAGTGGCGCCCTGGATCCGAAGATCGCGCAGGAAATCATGGATCGCGATCTGTTCTCCACGGCGGTGCTGTCCGGGAACCGGAACTTTGACGGCCGGATTCACCCCTACGCCAAACAGGCATTCCTGGCGTCGCCGCCGTTGGTGGTTGCCTATGCGATCGCAGGCACCATCCGTTTCGACATCGAAAAAGACGCCCTGGGCTACGACAAAGACGGCAACCCCGTCACCCTGAAGGACATCTGGCCGGACGATGCGGAAATTGATGCCATCGTGAAATCCAGCGTTAAGCCGGAACAGTTCCGCAGCACCTACATCCCGATGTTCGACATCACCCGGGATGCCCAGGCCAACACCAACCCGCTTTACGAGTGGCGCCCCCAGAGCACCTACATCCGCCGCCCGCCGTACTGGGAAGGTGGCATGGTTGGTGAGAAGACCCTCAAGGGCATGCGCCCGCTGGCGGTGTTGCCGGACAACATCACCACCGACCACCTGTCGCCCTCCAACGCGATCATGATGAACAGCGCAGCCGGTGAATACCTGCACAAGATGGGTGTGCCGGAGGAAGACTTTAACTCCTACGCCACCCACCGCGGCGACCACCTGACTGCCCAGCGCGCAACGTTTGCCAACCCGAAACTGTTCAACGAAATGGTCCGGGATGAGAACGGCAACGTGAAGCAGGGCTCCCTGGCCCGCATCGAGCCGGAAGGCAAGGTTGTCCGCATGTGGGAAGCCATCGAAACCTACATGGAGCGCAAGCAGCCGCTGATCATCATCGCCGGTGCCGACTACGGGCAGGGCTCCTCCCGTGACTGGGCCGCCAAGGGCGTTGCCCTGGCCGGTGTCGAAGCCATCGTGGCCGAAGGTTTCGAGCGGATTCACCGCACCAACCTGATCGGTATGGGTGTTATGCCCCTGCAGTTCGAGGAAGGCACCACCCGCAAGACGCTCGGCATCGACGGCACCGAAACCTACGACGTGGAAGGTACCCCGGCGCCCCGCGCGGAGCTCACGCTGGTCATCCACCGGAAGAACGGCAGCACCGAGCGCATTCCGGTTGTCTGCCGTCTGGATACCGCTGAAGAAGTGTCTATCTACAGCGCAGGTGGTGTGTTGCAGCGGTTTGCGGAAGATTTCCTGCAGTCCGAAGGCGCCGCCTAAGCTTGCAAACAAGGGGTCAGAAGAAAGCCTTCTTCTGACCCCGTCTTCACTAAGAGAGCAGATTAATGACCCACGCTCCCCAAATTAAAGTCCCGGCCACGTACATGCGTGGCGGCACCAGCAAAGGCGTCTTTTTCCGGCTGAAGGACCTCCCGGAACCCTGCCAAACCCCAGGCGAAGCCCGGGACAAACTCCTGCTGCGAGTCATTGGCAGCCCCGACCCCTACCAGAAACAAATCGACGGCATGGGCGGCGCTACCTCCAGCACCAGCAAGACTGTGATCCTGGCGGAGCCGACCCAGCCGGATCACGATGTCGACTACCTGTTCGGCCAGGTCTCCATCGACAAGCCGTTCGTGGACTGGAGCGGTAACTGCGGCAACCTCACCGCTGCCGTGGGCGCTTTCGCCATCAACAGCGGTTTCGTAGCCAAAGACCGGATTCCGGAGAATGGCACCTGCACCGTGCGTATCTGGCAGGCCAACATCAGAAAGACCATCGTCGCCCACGTTCCCATCACCAACGGTGAAGTGCAGGAAACCGGCGATTTCGAGTTGGACGGCGTAACCTTCCCGGCCGCGGAAGTGCAGGTGGAGTTCATGGACCCGGCCGATGGCGAAGGCTCCATGTTCCCCACCGGCAACCTGGTGGACGACCTGGAAGTACCGGGCGTAGGCACCCTCAAAGCCACCATGATCAATGCCGGTATCCCTACCATCTTCGTCAACGCCGAGGACATCGGGTACAAAGGCACCGAGCTGCAGAACGACATCAACTCCGATCCCAAAGCCCTGGCCAGGTTCGAAACCATCCGTGCTCACGGTGCGGTAAAAATGGGGCTGATCCAGAACATCGAAGAAGCCGCCAACCGCCAGCACACCCCGAAAGTCGCTTTCGTGGCGAAGCCGTCGGATTACGTATCCTCAAGCGGTAAGAATATCGGAGCAGGGGATGTGGACGTCCTCGTTCGTGCCCTGTCCATGGGCAAGCTCCACCACGCCATGATGGGCACGGCGGCGGTGGCGATTGCCACGGCATCGGCGGTTCCGGGAACCCTGGTGAATCTGGCTGCAGGTGGTGGCGACCGCACCCATGTGACTTTCGGTCATCCTTCCGGCACCTTGCGTGTGGGAGCTGAAGCGAAGGAAGTGGAGGGTCAGTGGACCGCGACCAAAGCCATTATGAGCCGCAGTGCGCGGGTTTTGATGGAAGGTTGGGTTAGGGTTCCTGGCGACGCATTCTGAACCGGAGCAGAGTGGTCATGGCTCTGAACTGGATCCAGGAAACGGAGAGTTGATTCGGCTCAGGCTAATGGTATGATTTTGTCATACGCAGTCCGTTTCGTAGGGAATAGCCATGACCATGCAACGCAAGACTATCACGCTGACAGAACAACAGGACTCTTGGGTGAAAGGCCGCATCGATAGCGGCCACTTCGGCAATGATAGTGAGTATATCCGCTATCTGATTCGCAGAGATCAGCAGGCAGAAGAGCGCCTTGCTATTCTCAGACAAGCCCTCGCTGAAGGTGAGTTGAGCGGTGAACCAAAGTCTCTGGATATGTCAGCAATAAAGGCTGCCGGACGTGAGCGAATAAAGGCAGCGGATTAGTGCTACAGCTAACTATCTCCCCGAAGGCCGAATCCGACCTGATCGGAATCTGGGTGTACACCTGTGAACAATGGGGAGTTGATCAGGCCGATAAATACTTGGATCAACTGGATTCAGGAATGAATCGACTTATCGAGCATCCGTCACTCGGCGCCGACTACACGCACGTTTTCCCGGAGTACCGTAGATTGCAGGTTGAGCACCATTCTGTTTTCTACAAAGTTCAGGCATCCCAGGTGATTGTTATACGTGTATTGCACCAGGAAATGGATGCGCCAGATCGGCTTCTGGAATAGTAATAGTGATCGTTCCTAAAGGGGGCGTATATGAAAGATCAAGATGCAGCTCTGGCCAGTTTTTCAGCCGAAGATGAGGAGATTCCCGCTTCGATAGTGACGAGTCTCCTTTCAGGTGATGAGCATCCGCTTAAGATCTGGAGGGAGTATCGGGGCTACACCCAAGAATCACTTGGCAACGAAGTTAGGATAGGAAAGTCGTACGTGTCTCAAATCGAGGCGGGATCTAAAACCGCTTCTACAAAGGTCCTTGGAGCACTTGCGAAAGCCCTTCGGGTTGATATCGACGATTTGCTGGAGTGATGTTTTTTTATAACACCGGCTATTTAAAGCTCAAGTCGGCAACCAAAGCCATCATGAGCCGCAGTGCGCGGGTTTTGATGGAAGGTTGGGTCAGGGTGCCTGGCGACAAGATTTGATTGCAAAGTGTAGACTGCGTTAACCATTTGAGCCGGAGTTTAATAACTTCGGCTTTTTTGTTCCTACAATCCGAGGTATCAGTCCGAGTGCTGTTTCGTCAGAAAAATATACACTTTTTGGTGCCGCCTCTATCAAGAAACGAAGTTCCAGTGTTTTCGTGCCCTAACTGAATGTAATATAAAGAAAAATAACTCTCGATTAAAAAAGGCACTTTTCTTGCGTCTCCATTAGGGTCAACTTGGGATTCATACAGTTGGATTCATGGCAGTAATTGTGCGCGCCCTAAACAAGGAGTAGAACTCCAGCAATTTTTACATGTTCGACTGGAAACAGGGTAACCAAGACTATGAGGGTGCCTCGGCCCCGCAAGGTATGACAATCAAAAAGTACCAGGGCGGAACTGGAAAGGGTTGAAGTAGTTTTACGGACTATGAGCTATGGAATATAACGGTCAATGATGCAACGTTTTCGTCCGGCCAGTTTCGTTTCTACAACTACTCTCAGGCAAACGTGCAATATGCAGGTTTCGAGCAGGAGGGAGGCGTAATCGTAACGCCTACACCAGTTCCAGAGTCTGGAACGATTGGATTGCTGTCTCTAGGGCTGCTTGGATCAGGGTTCCATAAAGCCATTCGGCCTGCAGACCGAATGGCTTTTTTAGGATATACCTTTGACAGATCGCTAACGCGATATTAATGAGCTCTGGAAAGGCGGTAAACTTGGTGTTTTATCCGGTTTTGACGCCATTATCCTCACGATAGCGTTGAAGATATTGGCGTTCAGTAGAGAGCTTTGTCTATTACTGCAGTGTATCCCTCAGTCGCAGAATTACCGTCAAAAACCTTTACATTGCGCTTTCTTCCAGTCAGGCGGAATACACCAGGCTGTCACTGAATATAATTTGTAACTACCTGAATTAAAAATGAAACCTTGGGAAAATTCCGACAACCGGCATTGGTTTTGCATTTTTAACTGACGATGGATGGATTTCGAAAACCCAATCCTTCCACGCGGCTCCGATGATGGACCCGAAATTAATCGGATGTCCTGAACAGGAAACAGGGAGTAAGTGATCATGACTCGTTTCACTAAAAAGATTCTAGCAGCGGCGGTAATGAGCACAATTGGAGGTGTCGCATCGGCTGCCCCGTTCACCGAGATCCGGATTGGCGATAATGATGGTTTTGGCTATGACGCTGATCCCAATTTCGCCGATTTGACGGGTGACGGCGGCACTGCTGACCGAAATTCTGATGGTCACCTTGGCCCGAATGATGTTCTTCCAAGCATGAATGGTGATAACACTGTAGCCACTGGTTCGGGAGATGATTTCGACAACAGAAACGGCGAATCCATTAATGGTGCCGGATTCACAGATAAAGGAACGACTGGCGCAACATTCACTGATATCAGCCTCTCAACCAGCTACGACAGCTCTTCTGCAAGTGAGCAGGTTTATAACGCCAACACGGGTACCTCCGGCAGTGGAGGTGTCTTCCCTTCAGGTCTATCCAGTACTCTGCCGAATCAACCGGGTTTTTCATTTCTTTTTGAAGTGGATAAAGCAGACATTACGGTCGGTACCGATATCTTCTTTAATATGGTATTCGCCGATTATGATGTCCAGCCGGCGAACATAGAGTTTATTTATGCGTCGGGAAAAGAAACTCTGGGGGTGACTTCGCAAAACAACGGTCCGAACGATGGTTTGATCCAGGGCGCTTTCGCGAAACTCGATTTTTATGATGTTTTCAGTGATGGCGATAGTGTATGGAATGGTGTTCTCGGCGTAAACTTCGACGCACCAAACGAGCCATATACGGCGTTTGATTACGTCGAGCTCAGCGTGAAGCCGTTGGTGGTCGATGTGCCAGAGCCGGGCACGTTGGCTCTTTTTGCTCTTGGTTTGACGGGTATATTCGGCATTAGGAAATTGCCCTTGCATCGGCCAATGTAAAAGCTCTTTCTGATAGGCACCTGGTGCGCATTCCAGGTGCCTTGTCTCCCAATGTGTGTGAGCTAGGCTCTAGGCATAGCAATTCTTTTGGGAGAAACATTATGAGCTCCACATTCGATCTCAACGAACGCCCCGACTACGATGAAGTCCTGCAGAAAATCGCGGACTACGTTCTTACCTATGAAATAAACAGTGAAGAAGCCTGGAATACCGCCCGTTATTGCCTGATGGATACCATCGGCTGCGGGCTTCTGGCTTTAAGGTTCCCCGAATGCACCAAACATCTCGGTCCGTTCGTCAAGGGTACGGCGGTTCCACATGGCTCGAGAGTACCCGGAACGCCTTACCGGCTGGACCCGGTAAAAGCTGCCTGGGATATCGGTTGCATCGTCCGCTGGCTGGATTACAACGACACCTGGCTTGCGGCTGAGTGGGGCCACCCCTCAGACAACTTGGGCGCTATTCTGGCCGTGGCCGACCATTTGTCGCAGAAGCGTGTTGCCGAGGGCAAAGAACCTTTAACCATGCGGGCTGTGTTGGAAGCCATGATCATGGCCCATGAAATCCAGGGCGTTCTGGCGCTGGAAAACTCCTTCAACCGCGTGGGGCTGGATCATGTCGTGCTGGTCAAGGTCGCTTCAACCGCTGTTTCAGCAAAACTCATGGGCGCCAACCGTGCACAGATGCTGTCTGCGCTGTCTCACGCCTGGGTAGACGGGCAGTCTTTACGAACCTACCGCCATGCTCCCAATGCAGGCTCCCGAAAGTCCTGGGCGGCAGGTGATGCCACATCGAGGGCTGTGAGGCTTGCCGATATCGCCATGCGCGGTGAGATGGGTATCCCCAGCGCGTTAACTGCGCCGCAGTGGGGCTTCTATGACGTACTGTTCAGCAAAACCAACAAGGATCAAAAGCTGAAGCCTGAGCACAAGCGTCAGTTTTCTTTACCACAGGAGTTTGGCTCCTACGTGATGGAGAATATCCTGTTCAAGATTTCCTTCCCGGCTGAATTTCATGCCCAGACGGCGGCTGAAGCGGCGGTTACTTTGCATCCGCAAGTCAAAGACCGATTGGATGAGATCGGCCGCATCGTGATCACCACCCACGAATCGGCGATTCGGATTATTTCCAAACAGGGCGATTTGGCCAATGCCGCGGATCGGGATCATTGCCTGCAATACATGACCGCCGTGCCTCTGATTTTTGGCAATCTCAAAGCGGAGCATTACGAAGACGGCTTTCACGCGGAAAATCCGGTTATCGATCAATTGCGTGAGAAAATGGAGGTGGTTGAAGATGAGCGATACACCCGGGAGTACCTGGAAGAAGACAAACGCTCCATAGCCAATGCCATTCAGGTTTTCTTTAAGGATGGCAGCAGCACCGGCCAGGTGGCAGTTGAATATCCCATTGGCCATCGTCGTCGCAGGAAGGACGGCATTCCGCTGTTGACGGATAAATTCCGGAATAACTTGGCGACACGGTTTAACGGCCAGCGGTGTGAACAGATCTATGGTTTCTGTAAGGACCAGGAGACGCTAGAGAACCTGGCCGTGCAGGAGTTTGTCGGGCTTTTTGTAATCTAATCGGTCGGTGGGCTTAAAAACTGACCCGGGCCCAAGTCGAGCTTAACAATACTTTGAGATACACACATGAAAACGGCTCCCAAAGGAGCCGTTTTCACTCTAGGCAGTTCGGCTTGATTCAGCTCCGGCGACGGTAGCTGGCGCCGAGACCGAGAAGACCAAGACCCAGCAGAGCTAATGTGCCAGGTTCCGGAACCTCTGCGGTGACCGAGCCAATGGCAAATCCGCCGTTTTCAGGGCCAGTATGCGCGACTCTGAAGGTTGTTCCACTGATTACAGTGGGGAAGCTCCAGTCATCCACGGCAGCATAGTTAGCCTCGAATACACCGTCGACAAACAAGTCGAAATATCCACAAGGACCCTCGCTTCCTGCTGTACCGCAATCCGAGTCGCTTCCGTCATTGAAGTCGAAGCCCAGTAGATTCACGCGCTGCCCGAAAGTGAACAGAATCGACTCGCCGGTGGCGACCTGAACCTGGTCATCTGAACTGCTATCGCCTGGTGAAATGACAGCGAGCCCGGAATTGGAGGGCGACAGGTCCTGCATCAGGAACGCATCTCCATTCGTATTGTTCGCCGTCGCGCTGAGGTCCAACCCGGATTTCGAATAGTCGAGGCCCGCCCCTAATTCTGTTTCACAAAGATCCGAACCTGAAATATTGGTGCCGTTGCAGGTACCGCCAGTTGTGTAACTGTTGGTCGGAAGGTCTGCTCCGGGATTCTGGAAAGTGAACGTCACGGGGCCTGCATGAGCAGTTCCTGCCAGGGCAAGCATACCCAGAGTTAAGAAAACTCCCCCAACTGCTTTGCGTATAATTTCCTTTTTCATGATCTTCTCCAAAAAGTCGAGTGGTGTGGCACGTTTTACTCAGCACGCTCTATGCCAAAGCTAAGGATGATCGACAAAACAGGCACCTAGAGGAAAAGCGGGGATGATCTGCGTGCTTGGCTGTAAATTTTCCCGACAAATCGCAATGCCAGTCGGTTGAGGATCCACATCCCCACCTCAAAGAACGTTGACATCAAAGGAGGGAGGGCGCCCGGTCTGCAGGGTGGTTATTTGACATCGGTGGAGTCGAAAAAATTTACAGCTCTAGTTTTTGGTGAGTATAAGGCACTGAAATATATGAATTTACCGTTCTGGCATTATTTCTGCATGAGTGTCCATGCAGTATCCACAAGGACGGAGAAAACAAAGATGAATGCAGTAAAGAAAATCATAGCCACGGGTTTACTTGCCAGCGTTGCTGGTCTGGCCCACGCAATCCCGACAGATCTGGTCGATCTCAAAGATGACGGCGGTAACACGCTTTTCAATGATATAGCTCCGGGTGAATACACCGACACTGGCGCTGCTTATGCCGAATTAATCGATACAGACAGCGCAATCGATAACGCTACCGCGTTTTTGATCTTCGAGTTCGCTGGTTTCGATTCCAGGAATTCTTTCGGCATTTACGATATGAACCTGTTTGACCCTAATGCAGCGTCCAGCAACAACATCCTTGAAGTGTTCACTGGTACAGACTCGCCCATCAAGAGCCGAAGCCTTGAGTTCGATCTTGCTGCCGGGACTGTTTCGGTGGGCTCAACAACAGCTGAAATTGGGCGTTACTTCGGTTTCTATCTCGAAAGGGACGGCAAGCGCTTCTACTCAGATGCGACTATGAATGCCAATAATGAAGACATGGCGTTGATCTACGACGTGCATGGCTACTCGGGCGACACCGAAATTCTTGGCAGCCAACTGCTGGTAGCTTTTGAGGATGTGCTTGGCGGTGATAATGATTTCAACGATCTGGTCGTTGGTATTAATGACGTAAAAGCCGTTCCTGAACCCGGCACCCTGGCTCTCTTCGGCCTTGGTCTTGCAGGCTTGGGCCTGGCTGCTCGCCGTCGCAAGCAAGCCTGATCTGAGCAGGCAAGAAAACACTGACAGCTTCGGATAAGGATGCCGGGGCTGTCAGCTTTTTATACAGGTGCCATGGAGGCGTCTGACCGTTGCAGATAATCGAAATTGCAGTACACTGCTGATCACGTAACGTTGTGTTTGACGCATGGGATGCGTTCTTCTGAATGTGAACAGCAAAAGGAGTTGGCGTGGCCCACGTCAGGTTGTTTCGACATTACCTTCACGTACCCTACCTGATCCTTGGATTGATCGATTTTCTTGTACTCGGATTTTCGTTCGCACTATCCGCCTTCTTTAGATATTTCGGCGACTTATCATTCTTTCTTGACAACTTTTGGCTGGTGCTGCCTTCAGCGGTAACATTCGGCATTCTGAATCTTGTTGTCATGGTTGCCCTTGGCGTCCACCAGTCCCGCCTGGAAGAGGGCATGTCAGGGATGATGCTCCGCACTATTTTGTGCGTGATTCTCGGGATACCTTTCTGTGGTTTTGCTTATCTGTTGTCGTCTGATTGGCTCTGGTATCTGGGCAGTAGCGGGGTTCTCACTACTGCGGCCGTGTTCTCCGTATTTATGCTGGGAGCGGCAAGGCTGATCTTCTTTGCAGTGGTTGGCAAAGAAACCTTCAAACGGAAAGTCCTGGTACTCGGTGCGGGTTTCCGTGCCCGGCAAATTCATGAGGATTTGCGCACACCGTTTAATCGCAAAGGTTTCATCCTTACTGGGTTCGTGCCGATTGCAGACGAGCCCATTGAAGTCGAGGACAAGTACCTGTTGAGGCTGAGCGGTTCGCTCCACGAGCATGTGGTGGACAACACGGTTCATGAAATCGTGGTGGCGGTCAACGACCGTCGAAAGGGCCTCCCAATGGAGGACCTCCTGGAGTGTAAAATGGAGGGTGTAAAGATAGTCGACGGGGTAAGTTTCTATGAGCGAGAGAGCCGCAAGGTCGCTTTGGAAATGGTTACCCGCGGCTGGCTCGTTTTCTCGGATGGGTTTACGGTTTCTTCGGTATTCGGTTTTGGTAAGCGTTCCCTGGATATGCTCGCGGCGCTGACATTGCTCATCGCCTCACTGCCTTTGATGATCCTGACGATTATCGCCATCAAACTGGAGGACGGCCTGAAAGCACCGGTTTTTTACAGCCAGGAGCGCGTAGGGCTTAATGGCCGGATCTTCAATGTCCATAAATTCCGCTCGATGATTACCGATGCCGAAAAAAATGGTGCCGTCTGGGCCCAGAAGAACGATGCTCGGGTTACGAAGGTGGGCGCCTTTATTCGCAAAGTAAGAATCGACGAGCTGCCCCAAATTTTTAATGTGTTGAACGGCAGCATGGCGTTTGTTGGTCCCCGGCCAGAACGCCCTGTCTTCGTTCAGCAGCTCTCTGAAAAAATTCCGTTTTACAGTGAACGGCATCGGGTGAAGCCCGGTCTGACTGGCTGGGCGCAGCTTTGTTTTGCTTACGCGGATAACGAAGAAGACACTCGAGAAAAGCTCAGCTACGACCTTTATTACATTAAAAATCAAAGCCTGTTACTGGACTTGTTGATTATAATTCAGACAGTAGAGGTGGTATTGTTCAAAAAAGGATCACGGTGACCCGGCGGATTTTCGATGGATGCGCCATTTGAAGTTTCAATAAGACGAATTGGAAGAAGAGAGGAAACCATGGCACGGAAGACATTTTTGAAAGGGGCAATCATCTCTTTCCTGGCGGTAGCGTTGGCAACGGGGTGTGCCACACAAACGGCCTCATCGCCCGAACAGATCCAGAGAGCGCTCGCGCTGGAAAGCCGGGACAGTGTGGATCAGTACATCCTGGGAGCCACCGATGTGGTCCGCGTTTCGGTTTGGCGCAACGAGGATCTAAGCATCGCAGTTCCCGTGCGTCCCGATGGCAAGATTTCCGTCCCCCTGGTAGGTGATGTACAGGCCAGCGGCCGGACGCCGGAACAGCTCGCCAACGATATCCGGATCTCGCTCTCAGAATATATCCGTGAGCCGCAAGTCAGTGTTGTTGTTACCTCCATGGGCAGTCATGAATTCACAGACCGGGTTCGGGTAACAGGTGCCGTCCGACAGCCGGTGTCCATCCCTCATCGGAGTGGCATGACCGTGCTGGACATCTTCCTGAACGCCGGTGGCGCCAACGAATTCGCCGCTCTCAACAATGCCATGCTGTACCGGAAGGTGGAAGGAGAGGTAGTTGCCATCCCGATCCGGTTGGACGACATACTGAACAAAGGGCAGGTTGAAACCAACTACAGCATGCGGCCGGGAGATATCCTGACGGTCCCGGAACGGAATTTTTAACGCTTTTTGCTCTGAACGCTACATGAGTCGGGTTTGATTATGGCATTACCTCTGTCCCAGTTGCCGATTGAAATTGTTCGCGAAGTTCGCCAGCGAAAGTGGCTGGCGTTTCTCGTGTTCCTGCTCGTGAGCTTTGGGGTTTTGGGCGCGGGCTTTGTGTTTCCATATAAATACCAGTCCGATGTCATCATCTTTGTGGACGATAAAAACATCATCGGCCCACTAATGGAGGGGCGGGCGGTGACCACAGAAATCAACGACCGCACCTCTGCGGCAAAAGAGCTGTTGATGACCCGCGACGTAATGGAAAAGCTGGCGACGGATCAAAATGTGTTTCCCGACGCATCCATGGAACAGGAGGCTGTTGAGGCCAGGATTGCAAGGCTCCGGGAAGATCTCTCGGTTCGGCCCCGCGGCGACAGTTACTTCAGCGTCGGGTTTTCGGCTTCATCGCCTATCGAAGCTTTCCGGGTCGCCCAGCGACTGGGGCAACTTTTTATTGCCGAGTCGAACGAACGGAAACGGCGTGAGAGTCGCAGCGCTTACGACTTCATCGACAAGCAGGTGAAAAGCTACGAGCGCCAGCTGGCAGATGTGGAGGCCAGGCTGAAAGAGTTTCTTTCCGAGAATACCGACGGTACCGAGCAAGAAGCGAACGCCCGAATGGCGCAGCTTCGAAACCAGCTTGAGCTCGCTCAAATTGAAAAACAGGAGCTGGAATCCCGCGTTGCCTCGCTCCAGCAACAGTTGGCGGATGTGAACCCCACTATTCGTCAGGGCCGGACCGAAGATGCCTACAGGGGTAGAATACAGGCGCTGGAAGAGAGGCTGGATAATCTGAGGTTACAATATCACGATACCTATCCGGACATTGTGATCCTCCAGGAACAGTTGGCGGAACTGCGTAAACAGCGTGAACTGAATGCCGGCGACACAGAACAGCAACCACCGGTGGAAGGCGAGGAAGCAGTGAATCCCTTTTACCAGGAGCTGAGCGCAGCCCTATCGAAAGCCCGGGCGGATGTTGCAACGGTGGACACGCGCATAGCCTTCTTTGAACGGCTGATGCAGCAGCAGGAACTCCGGATGGAACGTATTCAGGCCAACAAGGCGGAATATTCCGAACTGACCCGGGACATGGAGGTAAACCGCGAAATTTACGACGACCTTCTGAAACGCCGTGAAAAGGCCAGGGTGTCCATGCATCTGGATATCGAAGGCCAGGGACTTAATTACCGCATCAATGAAACCGCGCAGTACCCCCGTAACCCCAGCGGCCCGCAGTTTTCGATGTTTGCAGCCGCGGGACTTTTCCTGGGTATCATGGCGCCTTTTGGAGCCGTGGCCGGCCTGCTGCAGATTGATCCGCGTGTGCGCGCCCGCAAGCAGCTTGAGGAAGGTATAGGTTTGCCAGTACTTGCCGAAATTCCGAGGGTTCGTACGCCCTATGAAAAACGTCATGACAGGCGGCTCACCACGGCTGTCATCGTGCTCGCTGTATTGGCAATCGCCGCCTATCTGGGTGTGGTTGTAGCCACCCACTTTGGAGTTTTGTGATGTCTGAATGGAAAGAGCAGGCGGGACGCCAGCCAGGGAATTCCAACGAGTCTGCTGAGGAGAATCGCAGCGGCAGCGGCTCGAACGTGCAGTCACACGCCTATTTCGAAGAGCGCAAGGAGCGCCTGAAAAAGGAACTGGGCCACGAAGACACAGATGATTCCAGATTGCTGGTTCCGAGCACTCTTGAATTAGGGGCGGGGGCTGTTGACAAGTACGTTATCAGCAAACAGATCGTTCGCATGCAGGAACCTCGCCGGCTTACCCCGGACGATCTGGATGAGCGGCGTATCATTTACCCCGAGAGTAAAAACCGGGCCCTGGTCAACCGGTTCCGGGATCTGAGAACCAAACTCCTGGAACTGTCTGGCGGTAACAACTTCACATTGGTGGTCAGTGGCGCTTCAGAGGGTTCTGGTTCATCATTCATGGCACTGAACCTGGCGGCAGCGTTTGCCTTCGATCAGGCCAAAACCGCCCTGATTATCGACTGCAACCTCCGGGAACCGTCTCTGCACACCATGCTCGATATCATGCCGGAGACGGGCCTGACCGATTTTCTGGAAGACCCGGACTACGACATTGCCCGCATACTCTATCCAACGGGCATTCCGCGCCTGCGCCTGATACCGGCAGGCAGCAAACGCGAAACGCCAGCGGAGTTCTTTACCTCATTTCGCATGAAGCAGTTCCTGCAGGCCATCCGCCGCCGCTATCCAGATCGCTTCATTGTGCTGGATACGGCGCCCATTTCCGACTCTCCGGACGCACGGATTCTGACGGATCTTTGCGATTACGGCATGCTGGTGGTCCCCCACGGCAAGCTGACGCCAGGCAAGATTGAGAATGCGGCCCTGGCGTTCAATCCGGATAAATTTGTGGGTGCGGTGATCAATGGTTAAGGCAATGGCGTTCAGGTCTTTCGCCGCGAAGCTGCGGCCTTCGCTGGGGCTGGCCCTTCTGGCCAGCTCGCCGGTTACACTGGCTACACCTCCGGAGCTGTATGTGGGCTTTGGGCCTAGATACAGCGACAACATCGCCAGAAGGGCGGATCAACAGCAGAGCGATATTGAAAACCGGTTTACCTTACGGGGCAACTACCAGACCGATCCCGGAAAATGTATTGCCAGCGCGAACGGCGAATTATCCTATTCGGTGTACTCGCAGAATACCTACGAGCCGCAAACAGGAATTAACGCAGGCATTACAGGCAGCTGTGAACTTGCACAGGGTCTTTCCTGGGAAGTCGACAACCAGACCCGGGAATATACCCGAACCCGTCGCCTGAGCAACACACCCGACAACCGGACCCGGAAAAATGTCCTCCGAACCGGGCCCAGCTATCTTTGGCAACTGTCACTGCTGGATTCGGTTCAGTTATCCTCAAGTTATGAGAACACAGAGTATAACGACCTCTCAGACCCGAACAGAAATAATAACAGTACTCTGTCCTATCCAGACAGTGACAGATTCATCGGCGCCATCGCCTGGAGCCACCTTTTTTCGCCGGATTTTTCCGCCGGTTTATCCGCTTCGGTGAGCGACGCGGAGCTTGACACCGGCGCGCAGATCCGCACAAGCACACTCAGTGGCACCTTCAGCAAACGCTGGGCCACAACCGCATTGAGTGGGTCCCTGGGGGTCAGTGAAATAAATACCACACTTGGGAGTTTTGAGCAGAATTCAGGCGGGGTGGTGGGTGACCTGAACCTTACACGCTCACTGAACTCCGGAGGAACGCTCTATCTCAGGGCCTCCCGGGAGTTCACGGACCGGGCATCGAATTACGACATTCGCTTCAATGAATTCACTTTCGAGCTGGAAGAAAGTAACACGCTTGAAGCCACCAGTATTGAAACCGGCCTGGACAAAATATTCAGTAACGGTGATTCCTTGTCTGTCTCCGCCTTCGCCAACCGCTCCGACTACCTGGGAGCGAGATCCGTCGCCGGAGGCCGGCGGGACGGAACAGGGGTAAGGGTCGGTTATACCAGACAACTGACCCCAAAGCTGTCCGCGGTCGCCTCTGGCGAGTATGAGTTGCTGACCTACAAGGCAGATCAAGCCGATTATCAGACCACCGGCCTTGATCTGGGCCTGACCTACCGCTCCTCGCGCCGCCTTGAGTGGGCCGCAAGAGTGGGCCGGTATGAGCGCGACAGCGACATCGAAACACAGACCTATGACGAGAACTGGGTGCAGTTAAGTGTTGACTACAGGCTTCTGTAAACCGGCGCCGCAAGGATGTGATGACCATGAGCGCGATTGAAAACGCCCTGACCATTGATGTTGAAGACTACTTCCAGGTTGCCGCACTGGCCGAAGCCGTCCGCCGGGAAGACTGGCATTCCATGGAATACCGGGTAGAAGCCAACACCCAGCGCATTCTCAGCCTGCTGGACCGTCACAAGGCCAGGGCTACCTTCTTTACCCTGGGCTGGGTTGCAGAAAAGTCTCCCGAACTGGTTCGCCTGATCCGGAAAGAAGGCCACGAAATTGCCAGTCACGGCTACAGCCACCAGCTTATCTACAACCAGACCCCCGAGGTTTTCCGCGAAGAAACCCGGCGCTCCAAAGCCGTCCTGGAAAACATTACCGGTGAACCCATTACCGGCTACCGGGCCGCAAGCTATTCCATTACCAATGAAAGCCGCTGGGCACTGGATATTCTGGCCGAGGAAGGGTTCGCCTGGGATTCCTCAATATTCCCCGTTCATCACGACCGCTACGGCATGCCTGGCACCCCCCGCTGGCCTCACACACTCACTACGGACAAGGGTTATAAACTGGCCGAGTTTCCGCTCAGCACCCTGAAACTGCCCGGCTACACCCTGCCGATCGCCGGCGGTGGCTATTTCCGATTGTTTCCCTACTGGTTCAGCCGCTGGGGACTTGGCAGCATCAACCGCCAGGGCGAGCCGTTTGTGTTCTACCTGCACCCCTGGGAGGTAGATCCGGGCCAGCCCAGGCTGGACGTGAAATGGTTCTCCCGTTTTCGCCACTACAACAACCTGGATGTGTGCGAAGAACGCCTGTCAAAGCTTCTGGGCCATTTCCGGTTTACCACCATGGGCAATGTACTGCGGGCTCAGGGATTGCTGGGGGTGGAACCTATGGAAGCCGGTGCACTGAAGGCTGCAGGTGGAATCGCATAATGCAGTTCGTGTTCTGGTTTTCACTTTTGCTGCTTTTCTACATCTACTTTGGCTACCCGCTGGCGGTAAAAGTTGTCGCGTCTATAAGGCCAAAACCGATACGGAAATCAGAGGAATTCCTGCCAAAGGTGTCCATTCTGATTGCGGCCTATAACGAAGCCAAAGACATCGAAGCCACCCTCAGAAACAAGCTGGAACTGGATTACCCCCGGGACCAATTGGAAATCCTGGTGATTTCAGATGAGTCCGAAGACGGCACTGATGTCATAGTCGAAAACGTTGCCAAAAACGCCCCGGTGCCGGTCCAGTTGTTCAGGCAAGTGCCCAGACAGGGCAAAACCTCCGGCCTGAACACCCTGCACCAGCACGCCACCGGCGAAATCCTGCTGTTCTCAGATGCAAACTCCCAGTGGGACACCCAGGCCCTGCGCAAACTGGCCCGCAACTTCAGCGACCCTGCCGTGGGTTACGTCACCGGCAAAATGGTGTACGTACACCAGGACGGCTCCCTGATCGGCGACGGCTGCAGCGCCTACATGAAATACGAGAACTGGCTGCGCCTGCAGGAAACCAGAATAGGATCGGTAGTTGGTGTGGATGGCGGAATAGACGCCATAAGAAAAGAACTTTACCAGCCATTACGCGCCGACCAATTGCCGGACTTTGTCCAGCCACTAAAAGTAGTAGAGCAGGGCTACCGCGTGGTTTATGAGCCAGAAGCGCTGTTGAAAGAAGAAGCCCTCACAGACGGCAGCAGCGAATTTAGCATGCGGGTACGGGTCAGTCTTCGTGCGCTGTGGGCCCTGAAAGACATGAAACAACTGATGAACCCGGCCAACAACGCCACCTTCGCCTGGCAGATGATATCCCACAAACTGCTGCGCTACGGCGCCTTCGTGCCCATGGCCACCCTGGCACTGGCTACACTGTATCTGGCACCAAAGGCAGGCATATACACTCTGGCAGCCCTTGGCTATATCGGCTTCGTGCTACTTGCCTGGCAGGGCCACAAAAAAGAGAAAGAGGGCCAACCACTGTCGGCTCTCTATTCGATACCTTATTATTTCATGCTTCTGAACCTGGCTTCTTACAAAGCCTGGGTTGCGTTTTTGAAGGGCGAGAAGAAGGTTATCTGGAATCCAAGGAAGGGATAGGAAGGCACACTCATGGACTCATCTAGAATATTCGGGCTGGATTTCCTGCGATTTATGGCAATCATGCTCGTTGTCATAGGCCACGGCCTGGTATTGTTGCCGTCTTTCAGTGGTGTTTATGAGTTTTTCCGGATCTTCGATTTTCTCGGTGTCGAGTTCTTTTTTGTTTTGAGTGGCTTCCTGATCGGAACTATATTTCTCAAAACATTTTCGAACAACTCAGGGCTTAATGACCTGGTTTATTTCTGGAAGCGCCGCTGGTGGCGAACCCTTCCCAATTATTACCTTTTTATCCTGATCAACCTTGTTGGCTTTAGTCTTCTAAAGGACGATTTTAATTTTGATTGGCGCTACCTTTTCTTTCTTCAGAATCTGACAAGTCCAAATGAGGGATTCTTCAGTGTCTCGTGGTCATTGACGGTAGAAGAATGGTTCTATGTCACGATACCTTTAATATTTCTCGTTTCGTTACGGCTTTCCAAAAGCAAAACCATAGCAATATGGTCAACTTTCGTTTTGATTGTCGTTGCGTCACTGTTGGGAAGATATCATTACATCATCAACTATGACGCCACCTGGAACGACGAGATGAGGCGTGTCGCGTTGTTACGATTAGACTCGCTCATCTATGGCGTTGCAGCGGCCTGGCTTTGGTTGAAGAATCGGGAATTTTTAACAAAGTATAAGCTTCCACTTTTTGTTACGGGCATTGTTCTGCTTGCCGCCGGGATCGCTATTCGAAATAGTCCGGAGGTGAACGAGCAAGCCTGGATGCTCCTGTTCCTTTTTCCGGTTATTTCCCTTGGCATCAGTTGCTGGCTTCCCCTGTTATCGAGTTGGAGCTTTCAGAATGACCGGGAACGCCTTCTGGAAAAGTGGGTCCGGAATATTTCACTGTGGTCCTACTTTCTTTACCTTGTTCATGTTCCAGCCCTTGAAGGGTTCAGGATTTTTATCCTGCCAAAAATCGTCGATAGCTGGATTCTGCAAATAATGACGTTCACTGGCTGGACCGCGTTTGCAATTTTTTCATCTTTCCTGATTTATCGTTTTTTTGAAAAGCCGTTTACTGATCTACGTGATGGCGCGCCCGATGCCGGTTGGATCAGATTCATCCTCACCGGGCGCAGTCAAGTGAGGTCAGAAAAGTGACCCCTTTTATGTTCATTATGAAAAAAGCCCGGAGGCCTGGGTGAGAGTTTTGCATCTGATTGACAGCGGCGGCCTATACGGTGCCGAAAAGATGTTGTTGAGCTTGGTTCAGGAACAGGTAAAGCAGGGCCTAGAGCCAATGATTCTTAGTGCCGGTGAACCCGGAATCGACGAAAAATTGCTTGAGGCAGCGGCGAAGGAAAAGGGACTGCCCGTAACTCCATGGCGAATGAAGCCAGGCCTGAACATCAAAGAATCCTGGAAAATCCTGAAGTGGGCACAGGCTAACAACTATGAACTTCTCCATTCCCACGGGTTCAAGTTCAATGTTCTTCTGGGAATCTATCCAGAGAGATTCAGGCGCATTCCGATGATCGCTACCCTGCATGGCTATCTGAATGCGCCACGTTTTTCAAAGTTATGGGTATACGAAACCCTGGATCGATTCGCAATCCGCCGCATGAGAGGCGTGGTTCTGGTCGGGGAGGCAATGAAAAAAGAGCTGCCGGCAAGCCTTTCAGACAACCACGCTGTTGTTATTCCGAATGGCCTCAATATTTCGGAGCTTCAGGAGTCCGCATTGACGCCAATGGAAGAGCCTTACAAATCGTTTTTCGCGAAGCATGAAACTGTAATACTTGGCGTCGGCCGTCTCTCCCCAGAAAAGGGCTTCGACAGGCTGATTTCCGCCTTTTCCGAGCTCAAAAAACAGTTCCCGGACTCGGGGCTGGTTATTGTAGGTGAGGGTGGGCTTCGCCAGGAGTTTGAGGCGTTAATGGAAGATCTTGGCATCAGACACGATGTGCTTATGCCGGGGTATTGCAGTACCGTACCTGCGCTGCTGAAGCATTCAAAACTGCTGGTGATGCCCTCACTTACTGAAGGGCTGCCTATCACCCTTCTTGAGGCTATGGCATTACAAACTCCAGTTGTTGCCTCGGATGTGGGTGAGGTTAGTAGTGTTCTGGGTGGAGGAAAAGGCGGCAAAGTGGTCAGCCCTGTGAGTGAACCGGAGTCATTGGGTAATGACCTATTAGCGTGTCTTGCCGATCCGGGTCAGTTGTTCAGAACAACGAACTGGGCTAAAGATCGTGTAAATCGTGATTACTCAGCGACGCAAATGGCGAAACATTATCTAGTTTTTTACCGTCAGGCACTCCTATAACCTGAAAGAAGACTTTATGCCTAACCTCAGTATCCAGTCATATCAGAACGAGCTTCCAATATGGGTTGTTCAGTGGTGTAACAAGTTTGCAAAGGAAATGTTTGAGCCCAGTTTTTTTTGCTCGGGGGATTGGCTTTCATCTGCAGCCCGGTTTGAGAATGACATTCATGTCATCACCGTTACGGAGCAGGAATCCGGTGATTTGATTGCAGTGCTGCCCGTGATCCGAAAGAGAAATATACTCGGAGGGATAGATGCGAAAATACTCGGGACCCGTTTTCACCCTGATCCTATTGGGCTTGTATGCAAGAAAGATAAGCTTGAAGAAGCAGCTACAAAAATTCGGCATCATTTTGAGTCTGATGTGCGTTGGGACAGCCTGACAATCGACTGGACTACCGCCGAAGAGTGCCTGGCGTGGGGTGTTGAGGGTGAAAAGCAGACAGTTGCTCCTTACTTGCCAATTAATTCCGGGTTTTCGGAAGTGCTGGGTCAATTCCGGAAGAAAAAAAGATACAACCTCAAGGCAAGTACGAAGAAGCTGTTGGAAGTGAAAGGCGCCACTGTCACACAGAGCCTTACCCCGGATCAAAAACAGGATTGCTTCCGGGAGTTCTTCAGGCTTCATCAGATGCGAGCTGCGGAGCGGGGTATCGAAAGCAGCGTCGAAAACAAAGATTTTTTCGAGCATCATTCTGCGCTGATCCAACAGTCTGATTATGCGAGACTATTTTCGCTCAAGCAGGAGAACCGGACCCTTGCTGTCATTTATGGCTTTGAATTTGCGAGCAGGTTCTTTTATTACCAGGTAGCCCATGATCCGGAGTTCGGCGAACTTAGTCCAGGTAAAGTAATCCTTCATGAGGTGATAAGGCATTATTGCGATCTTGGCTATAAGGAGTTCAACTTTCTCCAGGGCGATGAAGAATATAAAGGGTTCTGGACTTCAGAAAAGAGACAGCTGTTTCGGCTGAGGCTTGAACGTCGAAACCTGCGAGTGCTTACCTTTCGATTTCTGGCTGTAGTCAAAGGCCATCTCAAACGAATCAGGAAACAGTTCCGCGATGGGCATTAAAAGAAGACTGGCCGGGTTATATTTTCCGGAGTTTCTGGTCAAAAGGCATATAAACGAAAACCTTGAAGATAGCATGGGTTATATCCTGATGTATCACGAGGTGTTGCCTGAGAACGCATCTGTGCCAGCCTGGACGGTAGTCAAGGAAGATCAGTTTCGTTGGCAGATTGAATTCCTGCAGAGGCACTACGATGTAGTGTCCCTGGATGAGGCCCAATCCCGTATATTGGGCCAAAGCAAAGGCAACAGGCCCTTCGTCGTTATTACCTTCGATGATGGCTATTCCGGTAATCTTTCGACCGTGCTGCCGTTGATGAGGTCTCTGAATGCGCCTTTTGCAATCTATGTGGCAACAAAGGCCATACAGGATGGGGAACTTTACTGGTACGATCGGATTATTAATCTTCTACAGTCCGGTGAGGATATAGTCTGGAAACCCTCCACGGGCGACGCAACAGAGATCTTTCGTGTCCCGGCGAAAGGCACAGATGATCAGCGTTGGGTCGCAGTACAGGAGATGCTCACCTGGCTCAAAACCCTCAACGAAGACGAGCGACAGCAAGAGGTCGGTCGTATTGTTGATGCTTTCCCGGGGTTGAAGCCGAGTCTGCGAATGCTGACACCTGAAGAGCTCGGCCACCTTGCGGCTGATCCTCTTGTGACGATCGGTTGTCATACTCACGCCCATGAACTTCTTGACCAGTTGGATGACGAGTCTGTTTTAAGCTCGGTTAACACTGCCAATCGATTACTGGAAAAATGGACAGGTGAATTGCCCGTTCATTTCTCGTATCCCAACGGCAACGTAGATGAACGTGTCCGACAGTTGATCGAGAAAGCTGGATTTCGCAGCGCCGTGACTACGCAAAACCGGCCCTGTTCTATCGGAGACAATCTGTTCGCACTGCCCCGACCAGGGGTGGGGCGATTCGACAGCAGAGGGCAATTCAAGGCAAAAATGGCTGGGTTTCTATGAGCGACTCGCAGCCGATGAGCATTGTTTACGTTATTGATTATCTGTTCAGCGTAAACGGTGGAACAGAGCGCCAATTACACAGGCTGATCCGGGGAATGGTTGAAAAAGGCCATAAGGTCCGGCTTTATGTTTTCCGCCATACAGAGTTTACCAGGAACCTGGAATCATTTGAGTGCCCTGTAGAATCCCTTGAGATCGATTCACTGATGTCCTTGAAGGGGATCAGGCGCCTTCGAAAGTTCCGGAATATGTTGGAGCGTGACGAGGTTGACATTGTGCACGGGTTTTTCAATGACGTGGCCCTGGTATTTCCTGTTTTATTCTTGAAATCCACGTTAAGAGTGTTTACCTCAAGGCGCGACATGGGGATTTGGTACACGACGCCCAAGCTCATTCTCTTACGAATGTTTTTTTGGTCGAATGCTCGAATAATATGTAATTGTGAGGCCGTCGCTGACTTGACGGCGAGCCGGGAGTGGAAGCCAAGAAAAAAGATCGATGTAATTTACAATGGGATCGACAAGCAATACCAACAACCTGAAGAACTAAAGCCTGATGTTCTGGCTGACAAACTAAAAGAAACAGAAGGTATGACGAGGGTGGTTCTTGTTGCTAATGTACGACCTATTAAGAAAATATCAGATCTCATTTCCGCTGCGGCAATTATGAATAAAGATGACGTCCATTTTTTTATTATCGGTCATATTTCGGATAAAGGATATTATGGCGATCTACTAAGCCAGATTGATAGACTTCATCTCGACCGTTACTTTCATTTTGTGGGGCCGATTTCAGAGCCCCGTAGTATTTTGAAGTATTTTGATATTGGCGTATTGTGTTCTGAGTCAGAAGGCCTTTCCAATACTGTTATGGAGTACCTTGACTCAGGCCTGTCAACGGTAATATCAGATGTTGGGGGAAATCATGAGCTCGTTGAGCATAGTGTCAATGGATTTCTGTACGAGGTCGGAAACACCAGAGAATTGTCTAACTTCATGTTATCTCTGATTTATGATTCAGATTTGCGCTTCCATTTTTCAATAAAATCTAAAGATATGATGTCTGAGTTGAGTGTTCCGCGTATGGTTGAAAGTCATATCCGGGTTTATGAAAATAGCTTGGGGTAGGCGCAGGGATCGAGAGGTGAAATCGGCATGGCTGGCCAATTAGTGGATAAAATTAGTAAAAGATATAAAGAATCTGGCCTTTTAGGGTTGGTATTGCTGTTGATCAAAAGAATTGGTGTTTTTGATTACATATGTATTTTTTATTTTTACAGGGTGTCTTCAGATCTGATTATAGGACATGCAGGGTTTCCTTCAGGTATTGATGTAAAAATTGTTTCTTCTTTAGAAGGTGTTGATGAAATAATCAGGGTCCTTGATAAGGGCGACACCTTCAGGGACCGCTTAAATAAAGGTTTTTTCTCGGCAGTGATCTATGTTGACGACGTTCCGGTCGGTTATGTCTGGGGCCAGGTAGGCCCCGGGCAACACAGGGAAGAGCGATACGGATTCGTGATCGATGTTGAGACTGACGAGGTCTATGACTTTGATAGTTATATCGACCCGGAATATCGAGGCTTGGGATTGATGAAATATCTTACCCAAGGGTTTATTGAGCATGCGAAGAAAGAATACTCGAAAAGCCGTGTGACGGCGATTGTAGAAAAAACAAATTTAAGGTCGGTTCGCATACATGAGAGGCTAGGATTTAAACGAATGAACCTCCAGATCGCCTTCAAAATTTGTTCCCGAAGTGGCAAATTTTTTGCTCGAAAATACTCGTGATTTGTACTAGGAATTTATTTAATGGATCCCTTGGTTTCTATTGTGATTTTGACTTTTAATAGGCCCAAAGAAATATTTCGGAATGTAACCGAAATTCTTTCAAACGAGTATTCTCCGCTAGAAATAATAGTGGTTAATAATGGAGATGAAAAAGATCTTAGCGAGTTACCTTCTACTGACAGTAGACTGAAGATAATGCATTTAGATGATAATATTGGTGTGGGAGCTCGGAACATAGGGATCAGAAACAGTTTGGGCGAGTACATCATAACGTTGGATGATGATGTTTTCGGGCTAACCGATGAAGCAATACGATTGATAATTAAAAGATTCCATAAAAATAATAATCTCGGTGCGATTAATTTCAAAGTAATCGATGACCTTACAGAGCAACAGGTGAACTGGATGCACCATAGGAAAATTGAGGAGTTCCAAAATATCGAATTTGAGACTTATGAGATAAGTGAGGGTGCAGTGGCTTTCCGTAGTGATCTGTTACTGCAAACTGAATTATATCCTGAGAGTTTCTTTATAAGTCATGAGGGTCCTGATTTAGCCCTTCAAATAATGAAACTAGGCTCAATAGTCATTTATTTTCCAGAAATTGTTGTTCGACATTCTCATGCTGAAGGAGGAAGGTTGAGTTGGAGGCCTTACTACTACGATACCCGAAACCAGATATTTTTGGCGATTCGGCATTATCCGGTTTTTATGGCAATTAGAAAACTTTTTGTAGGCCTGGGAGCAATGTTTGTTTACTCTTTGAGGGACGGTTTTTTAATTTACTTTTTCAAAGGTTGCTTTGATGGTATTCGCTCATCTAATAAGTTATTAGTTGGAAGGAAGGCAATATCTGGGGATGTTTTAACGCACTATCTGGAAATAGAAAAAGAGAATCCGTCAGTTTTTTACATGTTAAAAAAGCGATTGTTCAACCGCAAGGTAAGAATATAGCCAGAAACTACCCGTCCCTGGCTATAAATTTTTAATTAAATTGGTCAACAGTTAATTTGATAATTGGAAATAATATAGTCGAACATAACAATATTTGTTGGCGGAATATCGATTAAAATTAAAAAATACTCTATATTTAGTTGCTTATGAAATTTGCCCATATTCATCGGGCAGAGCTACCGATGTCCAGATGCCAGGTCAGGCAACTTTTCCAATTCGGTGCGCGAAAATAGAACTCCATTGCATCACAGTGAACGCAGTGAACAGGCGCTTGGCGTGGTCTGCTTTACCTTCAATGTGTTCTTGGAGAAAGTGTTCGAGAGCCGAGTGATTTAGGAAGCTTTGAGCGTTATGAGCATCTTCTTTCATTGCGTCTCTAAATACTTTTTGGCCTTCCTCCCTTAGCCAGCTAGCAGTTGGCCCTTCGAAACCCTGCTTGGGGTGACTTAAGAAGCTCTCAGGCAGCCAAGGTGATACAGCTTTTCGGAACATTATTTTTTTGCTGCGGGTGGATACTAAATCTTGAGTTGGCAAACGAAAAGCTAACTCTGCCAGGACGCGATCGGCTAGGGGGGTTCTTATCTCTAGTGAGTGCCACATCCCAATTCGATCAGATAACGCAAGAACATCTTCTGGCAGGTAGGTGTTAAAATCCACGTACATTGCTCTTTTCACTGGATCAAGACCGCCGCCGCGGATTTGATGATCGCGAATGTGCCGATAAGTAAGGTCCATGTCTAGTTTTTCCAAAACGCGAGGCGCCAGGAGTTTCCGGCGAACCTGTGGTGTAGAGGCGGTGATGTACCCCAGGTAAGCATCATCTGATGAAGCCCCCAAGCTTTCTGAGAAACGTTGAAGCAGGTCTCCTCGGCGGCTCCCAAGCCCTACAATTCTGCCTGCTAGTTGAATTAGAGGGCTTAGAATGAAGCGTTTCGAAATTCTTGGTAGCTTTGTAATAATCCCGTGTAATGCGACCCCTTGATACCTGTTGTAGCCGCCAAACACCTCATCTCCACCAGCTCCGGACATTACTACTTTTAGCCGTTTAGCGGCCAATTCTGAAATAGCCATACTTGGGACTATTGAGTCATCTGAAAATGGCTCATCGAATGCAAGAATTGCATCGTAAGTTGAAGAATATTTGGAAGAGTCGACCGAGTGGACATGCAGGTCAAAGCCGTGGGCCATTTTTAACTCTTCGGCATAAGTTGTTTCGTCAAAGAGATGACTTTTGCTTTCAAACTTTACGGACAAAGCCTGGATGGGAAGGGGGGTTTGGTGCTGCATCCTGGCTACAATAGTGCTGCTATCAACCCCGCCGGAGAGAAATGCGCCGACCTCTACGTCACTGGTGAGGTGAGCCTTTATCGTATCATCGATGCTTTCTCGGATGTCGGAAATAGATGGCGTATCACCGTCTAGTGAATCCAATAAATCCCAATATCTGTGTTCTTCAACTTGCCCTTTATGCCATTTTAAATAATGACCCGGCTTAAGTTTATTCACGTTTTTCCAGATCGATAGGGGGGCTGGAATATAGGTATAAGCAAAAAGCGCATCAAGTGCCTGGCCATTTACATCTAGCTTCTCAGGTAAAACCTCTAGTAAGGCCTTAATTTCCGAGCCAAATATTATTGAGGAGTCATCTGTGCTATAAAAAATAGGTTTAATGCCTAATTGATCACGAATTAGCAACAATTCTTCAGTAACGGTGTTCCATATTGCAATCGCAAACATTCCCCTAAGCCGGTTCAGGGCTTGAAGACCCTCTTTTTCAAATAAATTGACAATGACTTCAGCGTCACCGTGCGAGCGGAAGTTAAAGCCACAATTTGTAAGCTCATCTCTCAAGGCTTGATAATTGTAGATTTCTCCATTAAATACAGCAATGTACTGGCCGCTCTGGCTGTGGACAGGCTGTTGGCCATGCTCGATATCAATGATACTGAGCCTCCGCATCCCCAGACCTACGCTGTCATTGACGAAATGCCCGGAATCGTCAGGGCCTCTCCGTTTCAATGCATCAGTCATTTTCTTAAGGTCTGTCCCAGTATACTTGTTATAGTTCTGACAGTAGCCGGCGATTCCGCACACTTGTGTTCCTCCTTGAAATGCTTAAAAGTATAGACTCCCAACGGCGTAAGAAGTAGAGCCGAGAGTTGCGCATTATAGCCTGAATCTGTAGCGCTGTTGATTGCCCCGGCATGGTTTTCCGGGTGGCTTTGAAGAGGCTGCTGTTGTCCGTCGTCTGTCAAGGCCAGTCCGCAATGGGGTGTATAGAGTTCGGTTCGGGGTTCTTGGAGAGTGAAAGTACGTATGAGCCGCATGCATTGACTGGGCGAAAGGATGCCAGGGGATATTGTATCGCAAAAAGCCTTGTTATTGCAGGCTTTGGGCGTAGTTTTGGAAGCTTGAAGTCACGGATTCAGGTGATAGTTATATGTCGTTGTTAGATACACGTTTTTTAAGGTAAAAGTATGTTGTGTTATGTCTTGCCGTGATTCAGGTCTGATTTCTTTGCGCGTGTGTGTTTAGACTGGTTACACTGAAAACATCACTTGGAAGAGGCTAATGAGATGGTCATTGAAAAGCTCCGGGGAGTCAATGAAAAAAACCGCCGCACGGGCCGCTCTGCGGGGTTAAATGGATTTGGCCGAATTGCGGCCTGTTTTATTTTTACATTTTCCCCGCTGGCTTCGGCTGTTGACGTAACTAGGGTGGAGGTGGTTGCTGGCGAGCAGCTCGTTGTTGAAGGTAGTGGTTTTGGTGAAAGGCCCGGTCAAGCCCCTCCCGTGTTAATGGACTTTGCGGAGTACGCGTACGAAAACGGGGTATTGAATGATCATCATGCAAGCTTTTCGCATGGTCAGGAGATCCAGAGGCCGAACACTGACCCAGAAACCTTGTGGGTGAAACCCCAGGTAGGATCTACTTTGGAGGTCAGTGCTCCGGTATTAGATAGGCTGGCGAACGATCGTCTTGAATCAAGCGAGGCGCATTACTTCATGAAGGGAGCAAACTCCTTCTTGGGTTGGCCCAAGGCTTACGGAGGCTTTGACACCCCTGTGGATAACTCGCAGCTTTATGTGGCCTGGTTTATGAAGCCGAAATATGATGCGAGGTTTTATTGGTCAACGACGCCTTTGAACCAGCGTGGCCAATTCATCCCTAATGAGGCGGTAGTTATCAATGGTATAGAAGGAAGCTTTATTGGTCGAAGCGAGATCGGGATTTCGAAGGACATGTTGCAATTTGTGCTTCCCGGCCAACGTAATGCCAATAATCTTGTTGGTCAAAAATTGGTAGGATTAAAGTCAGGGGCGGAGCTTACTTTTCATACGGATTTTGCAGGCGATTCGGGTACAGGATATCTTGCCCCGGGGGCGAATAAATACATTCGGGTCTGGGAAGACCCTAACGGACGAGAAGGCATCCGATTGGCTTGGACCAACAGGCTGATCGGCGGCACTGTAGGTTTCAGCCAGGAGCAAGCCAAGTTCTTGGCTGATCTTATGCCGGGCCAATGGAACTTTATGGAGCTATTTATTGATTCGAGTATTGGCAAGGTTACGGCAAGAGTGAATGGGAAAAAGGAGTTTGAAGAATTTTTCGGCCCCGGTAAAGATTTTGAGGGTAAGTGGAGCCCCACCATAGCGCTTCTGGGTTTCAATGGTAAAATCCAGGTTTTCCAAGAGGTCGAGGTCGATGATATCTACATGGACCATCGCTTCAGTCGCGTTTTGATTGGCGACAAGCCAAAGTTCAGTGATTTAAAGTCTTATAAGCTGCAGGTTCCCGTTGAGTGGTCGAACAACCGAATCACGATAAACCCGGGTAGGAATGATGTTAATTTTACAGAGGCAGCTTACTTGTACGTCGTTAATGAGGATGGGCAAGTGAATGAGCTGGGCTTTCCCCTCTGCGAAAGTTGCGGCAGCGCTCCAAACCCACCGCCGCGTGTGCAGGTTGAGTAAGTTCATGCTGCAGCGTAGCGTTGCGTAGAAAATCCCAATCAGTAAGGATGTTTTGTTACATGGATGAGGAAGAGTGATTTGAAGGAGGACGATAAGTGGGTGTCGGTAATAATTCCGGCATTCAACCGTGTGAGGTACATAAAAGAAACTGTGGACTCTGTCCTGGCCCAAGACTACCCAAACGTAGAGCTGATCGTTGTGGACGACGGCTCCACGGATGGCACCTACGAAATTCTCTTGGAATACGCCGAACTAAATAAGCTGAAGTTGCTGACTCACCCAGGACGGAAAAATAGGGGGCAGTCTGCCGCTCTGAACCTGGGGCTCGAGGCCGCATCCGGAGAATTTGTCGCCATTCTTGATAGCGATGACCTGTTCCTGCCCGGAAAACTCACTGCCCAGGTTGAGTATTTAAACAGCCATCCGGAAGTTGGGCTGGTGTACGGAATGGGGGAGGGTGTTGATGCCGATGGCCGCTGGCTCTACGACATCCACTCTCCCCATCATGTCGAGCCGAATGATGCCAACGCCGTTCTGCTGGACTGCTATTTTCTTCTTCCGCAAAATGCGCTGGTGCGTCGATCTGTTTATGATCAGATTGGTGGTTTTGAAGAGAGTTTTCGAGCCGCACAGGATCACGACATGCTGATTCGCATTGCGGAAAAGACCCGTTTCGGTTTTATTCCGGTAAAGGTTTTCCAGTACCGTCGCCACGGTGATTCCATAAGCAGTAACGGTCAACGGCGGCGCTGGACAAATGGCTTTGAAATTCTTCGCCGCGCCCAGGCGCGTTTTCCCTATCAGCCATCCACCATTCGCAAGCGCAAAGCCTTGCTGAACTTTCGCATGGCCCAGGTTTGCCGACAGGAGAAACGGTATATAGGCGCGCTCGCTTATCTGTTAAAATCCGGGGCGCTTGATCCCTTGCGTGCGTTAAAAGTGATAACGGGCAGGGAGCGTTTAACGTAGAGCCGCAAAAAGGTTGAGGCAAGGGAATGCAGTCCAGGGAACCCGTGTTATTTGTCATAGGCCGGCTGCTGACCCCCTATGCGGGTACTGAAAGCCAGCTTTTAAAACCGCTTGAAGAAATATCCTCTCCTGATTACGAGCCCAAGTTGCGGGTATCATCATGAATCTTTCACCTTTAGTCCGATTTCTGGGGCAGTGGGGCGGTTACAGGCTGGCTAAAACTCTGACGGCCGACCAAGCAAGAATGTTGATGTACCACCGCTTTGCTGCGGCGGAGTCTGATCCCCATGTGGTTGGAGTCAGTGCCGAGCGTTTTGAGGAACAGGTTGCGTACATCGCGCGCCACTTTAATCCCATCACGGTTACAGAAATGATTAGGGGTTGTTTCGAGGAGGAACAACTGCCGCGCCACTCCATTGCTATTACTGTGGATGATGGTTATGAAGACTTCTATCATATCGCCTGGCCAATCTTGCGGCGTTATAAAGTTCCTGCAACGTTTTACGTTACCACCGGGTTTGTTGATGGCAACCTTTGGCTATGGCCGGACCAGTTAACCTGGATTCTGGATAATGCGCCGGGTTTAGCCAGCTCGCATACCCCTTTCAGGGACGGTGTTGAAACTGTGGTGCCGCCCTCGACTCCTGAGATGCAACGGCAACTTTTTTCGCACCTTGTTGGTTATTTGCTGCGTATTTCCGATGAGAAAAAGCATGCTTTTTTACGAAATCTTGCTGCGCATTGGGGGCTTCGTGTGCCTGATAAAGCGCCGGGCTGGGCGAGCCCGGTTACCTGGGCTCAGCTTTCTGAAATGCAAGCCGACGGGCTGGAGGTTGGCGGGCACACGGTTACTCATCCCAGCTTAAGCCAGGTCAACCTGGAGCAGGCAAGGAATGAAATTATGGGAGCCCGGGATGCTATAGTGGCTAACTTAGGGGATAGGCCCCGCTCTTTCTGCTATCCAAATGGCACGCCAGAGGACTTTGTGGCCGAACAGGTTCCGATTATTCGCCAGGCAAATTTTACGGGTGCAGTAGTTGCCTTTGCAGATGCGCAAGGTCAAAGCCAGCGTTACGCCATGCGTCGCCATTCGAGCTCCGAGAGTATGTTTCAGTTTTACAAAGCGGCATCGGGTGTTGAATATCTGGGTCACAGGCTCCGGAAGACCCAACGGAACACAAATTATGAATAACTCGCACCCGACGACCAGGCAGTTTAGGGCGCAGGGCTCTCAAGGTGAGCGGCAGGCCTTTGAAAGCGCAGGCAGCGTTGGCGGGTTTGCCTTTTTTTTGTACCTGTACTTCCTATTGGACTTTTTTCTTCGCTTTTCCGCACGCATTCCCGGCTACGGAGTGGTTCGTCCTACGCTACTTGTGGTGCTATTGCTGACTATTCTTCTGGTGCTTCAGCGTGAAAAGTTCAAAGGCTGGACAAAAGACCCGGTTGTGCAGGCCATGCTGGTTTTTCTGGGCTACCTGGTGCTGTCTTTGCCGTTGGTGGAGTGGCCGGGCAGTGTTATCCGCAATAATCTGGCGGATTTTGTGAAAGCTATTGCGTTCCTTTTTTTCACCGTTCTGATTGTAGACAGCGAAAAACGCCTCAAGATTTTCCTGGTGGTGTTTGTAGGTTGCCAGCTTGTTCGGGTATTCGAGCCGCTATTTCTGAACATTACTCAGGGCTATTGGGGTAGCAAGACTTATATTGGTAGTGGAGAATTCTCACAGAGGCTGTCGGGCGCGCCGGCAGATGTGATTAATCCCAATGAACTGGGCTTTGTAATCACTACAGTAATTCCGTTCCTGCATTATCTGGTCTGGTCCGGTCGCTTCACCGCGAAGTTATTCTACCTGGCTGCAATGCCAGCTTTGCTTTACGCCCTGATTCTTACGCAGTCCAGAGGGGCATTTCTCGCGCTGCTGGTTGTAGCATGGATGGTTTTCAAGGAATCTAGTCGGAAGATGATGCTGATTGCTGTTGCTATCGGTATCGCCATTGCTGGCTGGGGCGTGATGTCTGCGGATCAGAAAGATCGATACCTGTCGTTGGTTGGTTTGTCTGAGTCTAGCAATGCCTCCACAGCGGATGGACGAATCGATGGCATGATTCAAGAGTTCCGCCTCGGTTTTAGCAGGCCTGTGGTTGGCCATGGACTAGGTACAACGCCAGAAGCAAAGACGCATATCCTGGGCAAGAGGCAGGCTTCCCATAATTTCTACGCCGAAATTCTTATCGAAACCGGGATTCTGGGGTTTGTGTTCTTTTTGCGATTTTTGGTGAAGATTTACGGCAAGTTTCGTGATAACAGCCAGCTTTTGGGGGACGCACAGCCAGGTACGACCTTGCGGTTCTATCAGAACCTGAATAAAGCATTAATCGCCGTTTTTTGGATGTACGTGGTTTACAGCACCAATTACTGGGGTTTATCTCAGTATTACTGGTATCTTTTCGCCGGAATGATGATTGTGTTTTCGAAGCTTTTGACAGGAAAACTGACAGCCTTGGAGTCCGGCCCGGAGAAAAGTGAACAGTTGCCCTCGCAACGATTCGGGCGGGTCTGGCAAAAACACAGGGAAAGCGCTCAGGGACTCGTCCAAAGATGAATATTTTGATGACGGCAATGCAGCCGGGTGGCGGAATACGAACCTTCTTCCGTTATATATACAGCCAGCCGGCGTTTGAGGGCCTCACATTTACTCTGTTAGCGCCGGATGATGGCCTGAGTGATTACCTTTCCGAATTTTTACCCGACGGGCGAATCACGGTAGTTCCCGCAGAGTCAACGGCCATAAAATTCATGTGGCAGGCCCGGCGGATGTCACAGAACCCGAGTTTCAACCTGGTTCATTCCCATGGTTTTTCGGCGGGGGTGCTTACCGAACTGGCGATGGTTGGCATTAGCAAACCCCATTTGATGACCGCTCATGATGTGTTTAATCAATCCCAGTTCCAGGGTGTTAAAGGCTATATCAGACACCGGGTTATGGCGGCTGCTTTTCGCCGTATGGGCGCAATTCACACAGTAACCGAAGATGCGAAAGCCAATCTGATCGAATTTTTTCCCGGTGTTGCGCCATCTCAGGTAGTGGGCATTTTGCACGGCGTAGACACGGAATATTTTCGTGACGGAAAACCGGAACCCCTGAGAGAAACGATCGGCCTGTCGCCGGATACGCCCCTGATCGGTTTTTTTGGCCGTTTCATGGGGCAGAAGGGTTTTCGGCTGATTGTGCAGGCCATAAAGCGTATTCGCGATGAACGCCTTCTGCCAGTGATGCCCCATGTCGCCACTTTTGGCTGGGGTGGTTTCATTCGGGAAGATTACGCCTACCTTGAGGGCCTTGGTTTGAAGGAGTATTTCCACCAGTTACCACAGACCAACAATATGGCCGGTGCGCTGAAAGGCGTTGACCTGGTTGCGATGCCCTCCCGCTGGGAAGCCTGCGGCCTTCTGGCGATGGAGTCCCTGGCGGCAGGTGCGCCCATTGTTGGGAGTAATTGCGAGGGGCTTGGCGAGGTACTTGAGGGCTCACCGGCAAAACGGGTGCCCGTAGGAGATGTTCAGGCCTTAACCGATGCACTGGTGGAAGAAATAACACATCTTGATCGGCGTACAGAGGCGTTCCGGGGTTATCAGCCTGAAGCAGTCGAGCGTTTCGCCATTGAACGCCCCGCCCGGGCACTTGCCGACCTTTATACACAACTGAAAGCACGGGCAAACTGACGTGTTCCGAACATTAATCGTCAACACCGGCTCCAATGTTCTGGTGATGCTGGTTAAGCTCACCCTTACCCTAATCATGACGCCCATTTATATTGGCTTTCTGGGTAATTACGATTACGGCATCTGGGAGATGGTGGCATCTGTGCTCGGTTACATGGGCATGTTGAACCTGGGTATTAACCCTGCCATCAGCCGCTTTGCTGCAAAACATAATGCAGAAACTGATACTGAAAGCCTGCGGAAGGTTTTCTCGTCAGCATTTGTTTTTCTTTTTGCCGGTGGCGTGGTGGTTGCGCTGTTGTTGGGTGGCTTTGGCTTGCTGTTCGCCGATACCATGGCGCAGGAAGGCGAGAAGGCAGTCGTTTATACACTGTTCATGCTCATTCTGGCCGGGCAAATGCTGGTGGTGTTTCCCGGGCATGTTGCGGAAAGCTTTCTTGAGGGCTTTCAGAAGTACCACATCAAAAACAACATCACGATCGTCAACAGCATCGCTGGGTCGGTCATTTTCTACATCTACGCGACGCCAGAAAACGCTTTGCTTCTACTGGCGGGAGTCAATGCCGCCGGCATGATTCTGAAATATCTGATCTATTTTCTGATGGTAGCGCGGCCCGCGTTCGGAGCTCTGGTTTTCCACCTGCGTGACTTCAGCCGGACAAAGTTAAAAGAATTGCTGCAATTCAGCCTGAAGTCTTTCGTTCAGGGTGTTGCAACCAACGTGGAAAATGCCACAGACAACATCGTTATCGGTTCGTTTCTGGGCCCGGCTGCGGTTCCTTTTTACAGTATTCCGCTGAGCCTTACACGTTATATTCGTGCACTGGGGTGGACGCTTTCCCATGCTTTCATGCCGTTTTTCAGCGACCTCGCAGCCAGGGATAAAAGGGATGAATCGCGGAAGGTTTATCTGGTAGCCAGTAAGGTAGTGGCTGGCCTGGTGGCGGCTATGGGTGTCGGCATTCTGGGTATTGGCACGCCGTTCCTGGCGATGTGGATAGGGCCGGAATATACCGAGCAATCCGATGAAATCATCCTGCTGCTGGTGTCCTTTACGGTATTACCTCTGATGAATCCTTTCAGCAGCCGTTACCTTACGGCGGTCAACAAGCATGGGATACTGGCGAAGCTCACGCCTGTTTCTGCTGCGGCCAACCTGGTGCTCAGTATTATTCTTGTTCAGTACTGGGGAATCATTGGGGTTGCCGTGGGGTCGCTGATACCAACGCTTATCCTTGTGCCTGTTGTGTTACGGGCAAGTTGTCGTGAACTGGGTTTGCCGGTGCGCCAGTATCTCTCCCAAAGCCTTGCACCACTGGTTTTGCCTTTGTTGGGGCTGGGCGCGGTACTTGCGAGTATCCGCTGGTACTCTGGCATCGATAACTACGGCGTTCTGATACTTACGGTGATACTCGGTGCCTTGGTGTACCTTTTAGGGTTCTGGTTTCTGTCCCTGACAGGCAGTGAGCGTGAATTTCTGGGAAGCCGTGTGCGGCAGAAGTTAAGGCGGAACTGAACGGCACCCTATCAATTCTCTGGAAACGGAACTCGGGAGTAAGAATCAGTGTGTGGATTTGCCGGCATTCTCGCCACAGGCGATGCAGCAGCCAAGCCCTGTGAGGCCCAGCTACGCGCGATGGGCAGGGCGTTAACTCACCGTGGCCCGGATGCTGAGGGTACCTGGCAGGAGTCAACTCTGGGCCTGGTTCATCGACGCCTTTCGATACAGGACCTTTCCCCCGCAGGTGCGCAGCCCATGGTTTCGGTCAATGGCCGGTTCGTAATTGCCTTCAACGGTGAAATCTACAATTTCGAAACCATTCAAAACGAACTGATAGCCCTGGGGCATATCTTCCGGGGCCACTCCGACACGGAAGTAATGCTAGCAGCGTTCGAGCAGTGGGGCCTTCAGCCAGCCCTTGAGAAATTTGCGGGCATGTTTGCGTTCGCGCTGGTAGACCGCGAAGAAGGCGTTCTTTATCTGGCGCGGGACCGGATGGGGGAAAAGCCCCTCTACTATGGCTGGCAGCAGGGCACGCTGTTGTTCGGGTCTGAGCTCAAGGCGCTGCGGCAGCACCCGGACTGGGCCGGGGAAATCGACAGATCGGTTCTGCCGTTGCTGCTTCGCCACAACCTTATTCCCGCCCCGCATTCCATCTATCAGGGTATCTGCAAACTGCTGCCAGCTTCCTACGTGTCTTTCAGGCTGGAGAATCTTCAGCCGGGCGTTATGCCAGAGCCACAGCGATACTGGCAGCTTGAAAAACAGTTTACTGAGCGCCCCGGCCAGACGCTGGAAGGCTCGGCCAATGAGCTTGAGAAGCTTCTGACGGAAGTGATTTCAGAGCAGATGATTTCCGATGTTCCCCTGGGGGCTTTCCTGTCTGGGGGCATTGATTCTTCCACCGTTGTGGCCCTGATGCAGAAACAGGCCAGCACACCGGTGAAATCCTTCAGTATCGGATTCAAAGAAGCGGGCTTTAATGAAGCCGAGCATGCCGCTGCCGTGGCCAGACACCTTGGAACCGAGCATACCGAACTGTATGTGAACGAGCAGGATGCGCTGGATGTGATCCCCAAGCTGCCGCAGATGTATTGCGAGCCTTTTGCTGACTCTTCCCAGATTCCCACCTATCTGGTGAGTAAAATGACAAAGCAGAAGGTGACCGTAGCCCTTTCCGGCGATGGCGGCGACGAGCTTTTTTGCGGATATACCCGTTATCCGGCCGTGGTGTCTGCCTGGCACAGCCGGAAAGCGCCGAAGGCCCGGCTAAAAAGCCTGCTTTCCCGCCTGCCGGAAACGCCCATGGCTGCGCTGATCAGGGCGGCTGTGCCGTCCCAGCGGGGGCGGTCCATGGGGGCCATAAAGCAGCGCCTGGCGTTTACCCGTGCGGTATCCGGTGCAGATTCATTATCGGAATATTATCGCCAGCGGGTGTCTTACTGGCCGTTTCCGGAGCAGTTACTGGGTTCAGCCGAAGAGGCGCCCTACGGGCTGACAGCTCCGTTGCCGGACAGTATTGCACCGGAAACCCTGAAAACGCTGATGTGGCGTGACCTGAACTGGTACCTGCCGGATGATATTCTGGTAAAAGTAGACCGGGCCGCCATGGCCTGCAGCCTGGAAACCCGGGTGCCATTGCTGGATCACCGGGTTGTTTCTTTCGCGCTGGGGTTGCCGACATCCCTGAACGTTCAGGATGGCGTTGGCAAACAGGTGTTGCGGTCGGTGTTGTATCGCCATGTGCCTAGGGAACTGATCGACCGGCCCAAGCAGGGGTTTGCGGTACCCATCGCCCAGTGGCTGCGGGGCGCCTTGCGGGAATGGGCAGAGGGGCTGCTGAATTATCAGACCCTTTCCAATCAGAGGTACTGGAATGCGGACGTTGTGCGTTGGTTTTGGAAGCAGCATCTTTCCGGGCGTGAGGATTACAGCTTTGAGTTGTGGGGAATTCTTATGTTCCAGGCCTGGCTGGCTGAGCAGGATCGAAGATGAGCAATTCAGAAGCAGAATTCAATGTCGGTAATTGCGAAGTATTGAGTTCAATGCTGAATGACTGGAAGTGGTTTTGATGAAAGATATGCCCCTGGTTTCGATTGTGACACCCACCTATAACAGGGCTGACTTTCTGCCTGCGGCAATCTCAAGTGTCTTGGCACAGACTTACGAAGATTTTGAGCTGATTGTGGTGGATGATGGCTCGGAGGACGACACCCGGGCAGTCCTCGAGCCTTTTCTTAGAGATAAACGTGTAAGATATTTCTATCAGGAAAATCAGGGGCAGAGCGTTGCCCGTAATTATGCCCTCGCACATAGTAGCGGAAAGTTTATCGCGTTTCTTGATTCAGATGACCTGTGGTGCCCGGACAAGCTTGAAAAACAGCTCAGGGCGTTCGATGCTAACCCTGACACAGATATCGTTCACGGTGATGAGGTGCTGATCAATGAGCAGGGTGAGGTGATCAGCCGCAAAAACATGAGGCGCCATTCCGGGTGTATTACGCGGCAACTACTGGCCGATAATAGCGTGAGTATTACTACGGCACTTGTTAAACGCCGATGCTTTGATGAGATGGGTGGCTTCGATACCTCGGTGGGTGTTGCTGATGATTATGATCTATGGCTGAGGTTTTCCGCGAAATACCGGTTTTATTATGAGCCTGGTATTGTCGCCTCGTACCGTGTTATGACGAATCAGATTTCTTCAGACAAGCGTCGGCGATTTGAAGCTAATGAATTTATCATCAAGCGGTTTCTGAAAAACTACGGATCTGCGTTACCGCGGGCTGATCAGCGCTGGGGCCTGGCAAGGTTTTATTGTCGAAAGGCGAGATATTTTGCAGTGGCAGGGCAGCGTGTCGCAGCCGTCAAAGCAATTGTTTTGGCATTCAGGAATGCCCCATCGGACCCGGTTGTCTGGAGGGCACTATATCGCACCGTGGTGCCTCGCAGGTGATAGTAATGCAGTTTTTCATAATGGAATTATTTTCTGGCAGGTAAATAATGCAAAAGATTTCAGGGTCAGATGCTGAGTATTCAGAACTTCAAAGAATATTGATGCGATCCGGACGAACCGATAAACCTCCAGCCTGGGTATTTGGCAGTTCCATAAATACTCTCAGCTTTGTGAGAAGCCTTGGGCGCAGGGGTATTCCCTGTGTTGTTCTGGATAAGGCGCCGATGATTGGTGCCGTATCCAGGTTCACTGATTTTGCGCCCATTTCGCTGTCTGGCCTGAGTTCGGAAAGAGGTATTGCCTGCCTTAAAGATGCGGCCAGAGCCAGCACTTCAAAACCGGTTATTTTCGCGACCTCTGATGAGCACAATGAATTTCTGGCACGTCACGGGCATGAATTGGAGGAATATTGTCGTTTTCTGGTGCCAAGGCCCGAAACGATCGACGCCGTTCTGAACAAACGAGAGCAGTACACAATCGCAGAACGAATAGGTGTGCCTCTCCCTTTATCGCTGTATCCGAAAAGTGTAGAAGACATTGCCTCATTTAAAGACAGGTTAAGATTTCCCTGCATTATAAAACCCTGCATGGCTCATGTTGGTCGCGAGTTACTGGGTGGAAAAAAAGTCAAAGTCGTTGAGACATATGATGATTTAATTGAAAAGTGGGGGGCGCTAGGAAGCCATTCTTCTGAATTTATGGTTCAGGAAATCATTCCTGGCGGTGATAGTGATCTGTTTGGGTATTTGGCCTTTTGGTCACACGATTCTGAGGAGATAGCTTGGGTTACCAAGCAGAAGTTGCGTCAGAACCCCCCCGTATATGGGGATGGCGCACTTCAGAAGACTGTAATGTGCGAGGAAGCAAGGGAGCTTAGCCAGCGCCTGTTAAAAGAACTTGGTTATCGGGGTTTTGTTGGCGTCGAATTTAAAAAAGACCCAAGAGACGGGCGCCTTAAATTGATGGAAATAAATCCGAGAACTGTGTCTGGAAATCAGTTGGCTATTTCCTCAAATATCGACTTTCCTTACATTTCCTATAATTACCTTACGGACTCTGATTATCGGTATAGCGGTAATTTCAAGCCTGATGTTAGCTTTATAAATGAGGACTGGAATTTTCGTGCCTACATGATATTGCGTAAAAAGGGAGAAATGCATCTGAGCAGATATTTGTCTGAATTATTCAAGTCTGATTCCAGGGCTATCTGGGCGCTGGACGATCTGAGGCCCGCCTGGTGTACTTTCAGGGCTTTATTTCGAGACATGATCAGGAAGCTGAGAAAATTTTAGGTGCGCTCGTCGCGTATACGGATGCACCTCTGATTTTTACGTTGGGTGGTATTGTTAATGTCTGATCATGAAATACCAAAGGACCTGGTGGTCAAACGGCTGACTGAGAATGAATTTTCTCAGCTCCAGGCAGAGTGGCGGAGATTAATGGTCAGCTCCGGTGCCGACCCGTTATTCATGAGTTGGGCCTGGTTATATAGCTGGTGGGAGGTATGGGCTGAACCCTACGGCCTGGAGCTTGTGTTGCTTGGTGTCTATGAGAAGGACACGGAGCAACTAGTAGGGCTTGCCCCTATGTTCCGACATGAAACCCGTTTATTGGGGGCAATGAAAATCCGACGGCTGCATTTTATTGGGAATGCCTGGCGTATCGGAGCTTCTGTACGAACGGAATATGTCGGGTTGATTGCACGCAGTGGTTACGAGAATAAAGTGGCGCATTCGGTTGCTGGGTGCCTTGGGGAAATTGTGTGGGATGAGCTCGTGATTTCGGATAGTCGCGACGAAACAGCCGGACATTTCGGCGAAGCTCTGGTTCAGAATGGGGATGTTCTGAGCTTGATTCGCAGTGATGCTAAGGGTATCCGCATCGATACAAACGGCAGTTTCGAGCAGTGGGTGCGACAGCTTGGCAGGAATACCCGCCTGAAGGCGATAAATAGACAGGTCTTTTTTGAAGACGAGCTTAAAGGGGAGTGCAAGCCCTACGAGCCTGATGCTGACGGTTACTCAGGTTTTTTCGAGTGCCTGAACCGCTTTCATTACCAACGTTGGGGCCGGCCATGTTTTGATGAGCGGGCCGTCGATTTTCATCTCAGGTTACTAGCGCGGCTTGGTGACGAGCAATCTCCCGATCTGTCGCAGTTGATTTGCAAGAATCAGATTGTGTCGGTGTTATACGATATACGGGCTGGCGGCCGCATCTATAACCTTCAGTCGGGTTTCGATGAATCTTTTCACAAGAAACTTTCCCTGGGTACTCTGCATCTGGGGTACGCTATCAGCCGGGCATTCGGTGATAGTGATGTGCAATGTTATGACCTTTTGGCGGGTTATGGCAAAAACACCTTTTACAAGGCAAAATTCAAGGGCGATCAAGTGGCATTTACGACGCTCGAGTTTGTCCGTTCGCCCCTGTTGAAGCTGGCTTATCGGTGCCAGACTACTTTGCCGCAGGGAATTAAGCGCAAAATTAACCGGGTGGTCAGGTTGTAGTGGACTAACTCAATAACAAAAGGAAGTTGAAACATGGCAGCCGGATGGGCCCCCGCTCGTATCTCTTTCAGGAAATTACTGTCATTATTGATTGTCTTTTCTACACTGTTATTCCTCGTATTCCCCACGCTGTTGGGTATTTTCTCCCGCTGGCTTAAGTTCGACGAATCCTACTCCCACGGTTTTCTCTTGCTTGCGGTTTCTGCCTTTCTGGTAGTGCGTGCGGCCCGGATGACTAAACCAGTTCCTGGCTTTTACCCCCTGTGGTTAATTCCCTTTGCTTTGGCCTTGCTGGCTTTTGGCTTGGGCGGGCTGCTGCGGGTTGAGGCGCTGCAGCATTTGATGGTGGTGCCGCTGCTGCTCGGCGCATTGGCGGTGCTTTTGGGGTGGCGGCAGGTGCGCTTTTTCATACTCCCTGTGGGCCTGCTGTTTTTCGCCATGCCCATGTGGGATTACCTCTCCTGGACGCTTCAGGTTATTACCGTTGAAATCAATCGCCTTTTACTGAGCCTGTTTGATATCGAATTCCGGGTTGAAGGTGTATTTGTGTACTTGATTGGCGTAGGGGCTTTTGAGGTGGCCAATGGCTGTTCCGGTTTGCGGTATTTGCTTGTTGGCCAGTCGTTGTCTGTGATTTACGGCGAGCTGAACTTCCGGTCTGTTCGAGCCCGGGTGATTTTGTTTTTCGCCGGTGTTGCGTTGGCGCTGTTTGCGAATTGGGTACGAGTGTTTGTGATTATTTACATGGGCTACGAAACCAATATGCAAACCAGTCTGATTGAGGACCATGACGGTTTTGGCTGGTGGGTGTTTGCCGCGACGCTGGTTCCTCTTTTCTTTATTGCCCGGCGGTTGGAGGGCATTGGCGCCGAACAGGTGCCGGCCAGGCCGGCTGAATCCGGCGGGCAAGGAACCCCGGCGCCATTCAGCCCTGCGGGTATTCTGGTTACGGCTGCTTTACCGCTGTTGGTCTGGGCGGCATTGCCGGGTTCGAGCAAATCCATCAAAACCGAGCCTCAGCCGCAGGCTATCAATCTGGTGGGGGAACAGTACGGCCCATTGTTCGCCAATAATCTTGAGGGCTGGAAACCGGAGATAAAAAATGCGGACAGAACCTATGTCCGGACTTTTTTTGATCGGGATCTTGCGGCTGAAGGGTCGGCCCAGAGCTTAGCGTTATTTGCAGGCGTTTACAGCTACGACTATCAACGGGAGTCTGCCGAAGTCATTCAATATGCCAACAGGGTTTACGATAGAGAGTTGTGGCATACCGAGGCCTTTTTTTCGGTCACAGGCCCTGATGGTGAGCCGTTCAAGGGGGTAACGCTCAGGCATCGGTATAATGGGCAGATCATCCACATTGCCTACAGTTACTTTGTGGAGGGGTATTGGGAGACCGATGAACTGCGGGCTAAATTGGCTCAGGTGTGGGGATTTTCCAACTCAAGAACCGATGCGTCTCTGATAGCATTCGGTGTGTCCTGCGAAGGGTGTGAGCCCGAGGTGGCGTTGCGCAAGCTGATTGCTTCTTCCCTTGATGAAATTATGGCTGGCCTTGAGGGAGGTGAGTCGGGGAGGAAGTAAAAAAAATCGACACATCCGGCCAGGATGTGTCGATTTTTCAGTGCCGATTCAGGTTCAAGCTGAACGCTTCTTCAGCCGCAGACCAAGGCCAAGCAAGCCAAGACCCATCAGTGCGAATGTACCGGGTTCGGGGACTTGGGTTACTTCGAAGCGCTGGACCAGACGGTTGTCGTCGGAATTGGTCGGATCGTAGTCCTGGATTTGAACAAGCGGAGTGCTGAAGTCACTGCCAATAAAGATGTTCTTGCCAGCAACATCCTTTGTTCCTGCCACCAGGCCCGTCACCAATGTGGTTCCGAGAGAAAAATCAATAACTTGGGTTGAGCTCGGGTTGGTCAATGAGAAATCGAAACCATCGTATGCAGGGCCTGCATAGCCCTCGAAGGTTACAACATCCAACGGACCGCCGACGTCCACGTAGGAGCCAACGTTATCAATGTGGCCACCTTCGAACTGAATTCCCTGAACGGAACCATCTGTGAGGTTTTGAAGGTTGATCGTTCCAAACCAGTCATACCACCCTGAATCTCCGAAGGCGTTACCGGTCCAACGTACGGACCAGTCATTACCTTCATTGCTGCTCCAGATGTAGTATCCGGCATCGTTTGAACTTGCTGCGCCGGGGTTGGTGCCGAAATCTGCGCCTGTAGGCCCGTTATACGTGGGGGTGGCAAGTGCAGCTGTCGACAGTGTCGCCATCATGGCGAGAGCCGTAGCGCTTGGTATCATTTTGTTGGTCATGCTTACTCCTCAAATCCTTTGAAATACGGGACTGCGAAACATGCTCGCAATGCGGGCATGTAATTTTATGCATACGGCGTGCCATTGTTTATCTTCTTGAAATACATGAAAAAAAATTGCGCTTATTCTCGCGGTGTAAGATTATTCGACACATGCCCCGGGCGTTGCGCTAGCTTTTTCGTCAATTCTCTTTCATCACTTCTCTGGCTTTTTCGTCGTTACCCATGGCGCGGTAAACTTCAGCAAGGTGCTCGGCGATTTCTTTTGAGTCGGGGGCAAGTTCATGGGCCTTTTGAAGGACTGCCAGGCTTTCCGAGGTCTCGCCATTGTTGAATAGAATCCAGCCATAGGTGTCCGCGATAGCTGCGTTATCGGGTGCTAAGTTATATGCTCGGAGAGCAAGATCGGTTGCTTCGTCCCTGCCTTGTTCCTGATAGATCCAGGCCAGATTGTTGAGTGCAACTGCGTTTTCGGGCTGACGTTCCACTATCTCTTCGTAAAGTGGAGTGGCCTGGTCTTGTTGGCCGCTGCCTTGGTAGGTAATGGCAAGGCTTAGCATGATGCCCACGTTCTGAGGTGCCTTTTCGAGTGCAAGCTGATAAAGCTCGGCAGCCTCTTTCGGCTCTTGCTGGCTTTCAAAATAGCGAGCCTCTACCAGAAATGGGGAAGGGGAATCCGGATGCGACTGTTTTACGTCGCTGAGAATGTCTCGGGCTTTTGTTGCATTGCCTTGCCGAAACTGGAGAGTTGCTGCTTGTAGTCCTATGGTTTCATTTTCGGGAAACAGCACACGTCCACGTTCGAATATGTCTGCAGCGTCGTTATGTCGATCTCTTTGAGCCATTTGGGTGGCAATGCCGCTATAGACCTGTGCAACCAGCTCTTCAGCGGGTGCCGGTGTGTCCGGTTCTTCGCGTTCGAGAAGACCGGCTGTGAGTTCGTCTGCGAGAGTTTGTTCATTATCGATTAAGGCAGATTCAAGCAATATCAAACGCGGGCCGATGGCTTCAGGATTGTTTTCCCGGATGTCCCGCATCAGCGGATTCATGTCTTCTCTGGGCATTACCGAAGCAAGCCCCTGCAGTGCCTGGCGGTTGTCGGGGGCAAGCCTCGCCGCTTTTATGAAATAGTTCCTGGCCTGCTCTTCGTTACCCAGGGACTGTTCTACTCTGCCCATTGCCAGCAGTGGAGCGGCGCTTTGCGAGTCGGCATCGATGGCCTGCTGAAAAAACTGTTTGGCCTGCTCGGTGTTCTGCGCCTGAAGAGCTATATTTCCGCGCGTCACCAATGCCTGAGTGCTATTGGGGGCGTTTTCGAGCCAGCGATTTGCTGTCTGGATCGCACTTTCCTGGTCCTCTGCTGCAAGGTGGCTGCGGATCAGCATCTGCCAGGCGGTGTTTGAGGAAGGCTCGCGTTCAACAGCGTCCTCGGAGAGACGAATCGCTCTGGCGGGATCGCCCTGGAGCGCATGATAGTTGGCGTAGCGAAGGCGAAGGTTGTTGTTGTCGGGGTTGAGTTCCAGCGACTTTTCAATCAGTTGTTCGCCGGTTTTGATTTCACCTGTAGCCAGTGAGGCAATGCCCACCAGGGCCAGCGTTGCTGGGTCGGAATCCTGATTATCGATGGTTTCGAGGATTTGCCGGGCACCCTCGGCATCGCGCAGTTGAAGGCGCGTGGCTGCCAGCAGTTTGGTGATTTGTTCCGAATCGTTCAGGTCGGCAAGCGGTTCCAGGATTTTTTCGGCTTCTTCTGGCCGGCCCTGCCGGAACCGGGTGATACCCAGCATGAGAGCTGCCTGTTCATTGCCGGGAGACTGGGTTAGTACCTCTTCCAGATACCTGGCGGCTGTGCTCAGGTCTCCATCAGCGAAGGCTTCTTGAGCGGCGATCAGGTTGCTCCTGATGGTGCCGGGTGCTGATTTTGCGAGTATCTCTTCGTAAACAAAGGCTTCGGAAGCCTTGCCTTGCTGTCGCAGTACGTCCACCAGCGCCGACATGGTTTCGAACTTGCGAAAGGTCATTACATCATACTGACCTATGGTTTCCAGTGCCTTGATGTAGGCCTGCTCGGCCTCTGCCCACTCGCCCTTGGAGTGAGCTAGCTGGGCTTTCCAGAGCCACAGGTGTTCGTTCTCCGGGTCTGCCTCTTCAGCCTGGCGGATATATTCCATGGCCGATTCGGTATTACCCTCGCTCTGGGCGGTTTTTGACAGGCCAACAAGGGGTAGGGCGGCTGTGGAGTCGATCTGGTGGGCGTTTTCATAGGCGGCCCGGGCTTTGTCATAATCGCCGAGCGTTCTGTGAATGTCGCCTTCGATTATGTTTGCATCGAGTTCCTGGGCGCGATCCGGATTGTTCAGCGTTTCCAGGGCTGCCAATGCCTCGTCAAATTCCCTTTGGCGAAGGTTGGCTTCCGCCCGGATCAGGGCAATGCGGTTCTGATTTTGCTCGTCAATGGACAGGCCTTCTATGGTGGTCAGTTCGTCCAGCTGGCGCTCTGCTGTTCTTGCGTCGCCTGCTGTGAGCAGGTTACTGATAATGATCAGGTAGGGTTCAGTCCGCGTGGGCTGTAAGTCGACGGCACTTCTCGCTTCCAGTGTGCTCGCTTTAAGTTCGCCCTGCTGCCGGAAAAACCGGGCCTGGTCAACATGGCTCAGGTACTGAATGTCTTCCTGGCTCATTTCTTCGCTTCCACCACAGCCGGCGAGCAGAATGGATAAAGCGACGGTTAATACGGTGGCTTTGATGCTCAACACTGATTTCATGGCGCTTTTTCCTTTTCCTTTCGATTCTTTTTATGAATTCCCTTGTGTGCTCACGCACTGGACGATTCGGAGGATGTTTCAATTCGGTATTTGTCGGTCAGATTGTAAAGTGTAGGACGGGTAACCCCGAGCAGCCTTGAGGCTTTCGCCATGTTAAAACTGCAGGTCTGTAACGCTTGCACAATGGCTGCCCGCTCAGCATTTTCCCGAACCTGTCGCAGATTCAGCTGCTTTTCCGGGCACGGCTCATCCGCTGCCAGTTCCAGATCTTCAGCCGTTACCCGTTTGCCTTCGGCCATAATTGTTGCCCGCTTGACCTTATTGATCATTTCCCGGACGTTGCCGGGCCACGAGTAATTGCTGATGGCGTTAACGGCATCTTCACTGAATGCCAGATTTGGGCGGTCCATCTGTTTGCCAAGCGATTTGAGCAACGATTGGGCAATAACGAGGGCATCACCGTCGCGGTCCCTCACGGCGGGTACATCCAACGTGATTTCGCTGATTCGGTAGTAAAGGTCTTCCCGGAATTCACCGCCATCTATCAACTGCCTGACATCACGATGGGTCGCGCATACAACGCGGACGTCCACTGGTACAGGGTTGACCGAGCCAACGCGATCAACGACCCGTTCCTGGAGAAATCGTAGAAGCTTCGCTTGCAGCGCCATGGGCATGTCGCCAATTTCGTCCAGGAAGAGTGTGCCGCCGTTAGCGCTTTCAATTTTTCCTTTTTTGGATTGAGTTGCCCCTGTGAAAGACCCTTTCTCGAACCCGAAAAGCTCACTTTCAAGCAGGTTTTCAGGAATGGCCGCGCAGTTAATGGCGGCGAAGGGTTTTTCACGGCGGTGGCTAAGATCGTGAAGAGCACGTGCGAGCAGTTCTTTGCCGGTGCCCGTTTCACCTTTGATTAACGTAGTCACATCGGTAGGGGCTACTTTTTCCAGCGTACGGCAGATCGACAGCATTTGTGGGCTGGAGCCGACAATGCCCTTGATATTGGCGCCATTACCTTGCATTCCGAGCTCTCTGTTTTCTTTCTCAAGCTCGGCAAGTCGGAAGGCCCGGTTAACGACAAAGGTGAGTATGTCGGCGTCCAGCGGTTTCTGGTAAAAATCCGAAGCGCCCATGCCAACCGCTTTCACTGCGTTTTCTTTGTCTTCACGGCCAGTGACTACGATAACTTTTGTCATGGGCGCCAGCTGAAGAATGTCTTCAAGGAGACGGAACCCTTCAGTAGCTCCTCCAGGATCCGGAGGAAGGCCAAGATCAAGTGTTACCACCTCCGGCTCTTCTCGTCGTAGGCACGTCAGGGCAGACTCTCTATCCGACGCTACGGATACATCGAGGTCTTCACTGAAACACCACCGCATCTGGCTCTGCAGGCCTGGGTCGTCTTCTATTATCAAGAGTCGTCTGGTCACAACAGCAACAAGTCCTTTGTAGTGATACTTCCACCCACCTGATTCTCAACCGAACATTGACACTTTGCAATGTCGATTTGAAATTCAGCTCCACGCCGGCATTTAATTGGCGCTTTGCAGCGGGTCTTCCGGAACAGAAACCGGCTGTAGGTCTCTAAGGTCTTCCACTTTGGGCTTTTCGGTAGCCAAAGGGATTCTCACCGAGAAACAGGAGCCAAGACCTGGCTCACTGGTTACGTCAATGTTGCCTCCGATCTTCCGGATATATTCTCGTGCCTGGTAGGCGCCAATACCCATACCCGTTAGGCCCTTTGTGCTCTCAAACGGTTTGAACAGCTGGCTGGAAATGAATTCTTTGGTCATTCCTGTTCCAGAATCCTGGATAAACAGCACCACGTTGCCTCTGGCGATTTTCAAAGTGATCGATATTTCACCATCATTCGGTGTGGCGTCCTGAGCATTCTGGATCAGGTGGCCGAGTACACTCCTAAGTTGTTCTGTGTCGGCTTTGATCATGACATCCGGAGCATCGCCTTCTAGATGAGGAGCGGGGGTTTGGTGCTGATGGTGTTCGATGAGATCTGTCACGAGATCTGTCAGATTCAGCAACTTGAGTTGACTCTCATCATCGCTGCTCGGTCTCCTAATATGATCCACCAGACCCGACATTTTGCGAACGGCATGGTCCGTGGTGTTGATCATGTCGTCGATGAACGCGGGATTATTCCTATGTTTCGGAGCGTTCTTTACCAAAAGAGAAAGCTGTGCAATTACGGTTTTGAGATCGTGAACCATAAACGCGGAGGCTTTGCTCACCGCCTCGAATTGCATTGCTCGGGAGAGCCGGTTCTGGGCATCCGCCTGGGCCAACAGGTTGCAGGTTTGCCGGGCAACGACCTTGATAAGGTCAAAGTTTTCCCAATTAAGCTCAACACGTGCGTAGGGATTACCTACTAATGCCATGCCATACAGATCGTTGCCCAGGTATAGAGGGATAATCAGCCAGGCATCAGGGGTTTTCGCGATGGCGTCTGGTATTTCAAGCAGGTTGTAGCTGACCGGGTCTGCCCCGTACTCGTGCAAATCGACAATCCACTCACGATCTGAAAAGAAGCGCACCAGTTCTGCATCGTGGTCGATCATTGTATGTTTTGGGGTCGACAGATTGATGGATGCTTTAAGCACATAGGCATCCCTTTCGCCTTTCAGCCAAATCGCCCCTCCGTTACTTTCTACCAGTCCGGCAAGAATTCGGATAACCCGTTCTGGGAGGGGCGGATCGTTGCTGAGATCGGCCAGTTCCCGAGTCATTTTCAGCCATTCTTCCCGGTAATCGTATTTATAGTCGAAGAAATTCTGGCTGATCAGAACCATGAGTCTGGCCCTGATACGGCGGGACAGAAGCAGCGTTGCAAGGAATACCAGGGAAATGGTCAGGAAAAGAACCTGCAGTGCTTCGCCCCAGTTGCCCCCCAAAGCCCGAACGTAATAACCACCCATAGCCAGGAAGAGCAGGTAACCGCCCGCAAAGACAAGCGTACTGGCATGGAAAACCGCTGTTCGGGACAGCTGGAACTCGATCGGCTGTTTTCGGGTGTTGATAACGTTGACCGCAAACAGGGGCACCATGGTGGCATTTATAAAGCCGCGGGCGTTCCAGAAGGAGTCCGATACCTGGCCGAAGAGCAGTGCATCGGTATACATGAAGAAATCGAATGCGAAGATGGTGATGACCCCGATGCACAGATATTTCATGCTGGAGCGGCCGAGACCGGTGGAGTTTCGCCAGATCTGTTCAATAACAGAGAGCCCGAGAAGGGAAAGTCCGATTTGGCCAAGAATCTTTGCTTTGCCGCTGAGCAGTTCCAGCGCCAGAAAATACTCCAGTACGCCGACAACCAGCAAACCGGCAATCAGAACGCCGCCACCAAGCGCCATCATGGAGCGTACGCGGGTATTGAGACCAGATGATTTAAAGGAATCCCTCAGGATCGCGAAGAGGAGCAGTAACCAGGAAGCATCCCTGAGAAGCTCAAGGAGGTAACGGATCAGAAAGTCTGGCTGGCCAAAAAGGCTCTGTGTGACAAGCGCCGCGGCCCATAGGAAAGAAATAATGGCCGCAAGAAAGAGCGCGCGGTCGACGTTTCGCCGCAGATATCGAGTGCCAACGATAATTGCCAGCAACAGAAAGCAGATTGCTGCTGCTCCGTGGCTTATAACGCCCAAATCCCTGAACATCTCGTGCTTCCCGTAGTTAATCCACTTTTATATTGAGCGGATTATTGAGGGTGATCAAGCAAGTCGACTGTAACGAAAATTGAACACTTATTTCTAGTGGTGTCGGCAGTCTTTACACATGCGGCCAGAAAAGTGTGGTCCCTACATACTACACCTGATGAGCATTACGTCGCTGCCGGCATGCTTAATTTCTCGGTATCGGGCTATGAAGGCGCGGGGCTTTTTGTTGGAAACAGTCAAACCGGCCTCTTGTTCTCCCGATAAAACCGGAAAATCTCCTTCAGCGGCCGCTTGGGCTCAAACCCGAACTCATTAACAAACGCCCGCCCGTCAATCACCACCGGATACTTGAAGAACGCCATCAGATAGGACGGAAAGCTCTTCAGCTTCAAGGTGCCAAGTATCATCTTCGGAATCATCGGTGGGATGGAGGGCACCTGAATCCGTTTGCAGCCACAAAGCTTGAGCGCGTGCTGGTACGCCACCCAGTCCTGCGGAGCCACGTTGTACACGCCACGTGTCGGTTTTTTATACGCCAGTACAATGGCATCGGCCATGTCGTCGATATGGATAAACTGCATCATGGGTGAAAAGCCCGCCAACACCGGTGCGCGTTCGCTGGCCAGGAGGGTGCTGATGGTGTTTCGCACGCCCGGGCCCACGATATTGCAGGGGCGCAGAATGGTGATGTTCAGCTCCGGGTAGCGCCACAGGTAGATGTTGGCCAGATTTTCCAGTTCCACGGAGTCAATCAGGTCGGCACTGAGTCCGGCGCTCTTGAGCGGTGCTGCTTCATCAATGAGTGCTGGGTTGTAGGCCACCGCTCCGTAGACGTGGAACGTGGAGAGCACCACCACCCGCTTGATGCCGTACTTGTGGCTCAGGTCCAGCAGTTTCTGGGTGCCCAGCACATTGGCGTTGTAGCGCCGCATACGGGTCAGCTGGCTGGACATGATCCGCCCCATGTGGATTACGCCATCAAACTGGTAGCGCCGGAACAGGTCCTCGAATACCCGCTTGTTGAAATCGATGCAGTAGCTGGGGATGTCGTCGCCCAGGTAGACCTGTTCCCGGAAATCCACGGCGACCAGGTCGCAGGTATCCCTGAGCTGTTCGATGACCTGTTGGGCGAGTGCACCGGCAGCGCCGGTAATCAGGATGTGCGGTCTGCGTTGTTCGGTCATCAGAAAAGCCTTTTTCGTTCGCTCAGTCCCTTGTCGATCAGCCGGCTGATCTCGGCCTTTACCTTCTCCACGCGTTCGGTGACCTGTTCTTCGGGGATTTCCAGATCGTCAAAGTACATTGGGGCTCCGAAGTTCAGGTGTACCTTTGCCGGCAGCACCACGGGCATGGCAACCGGAGCGTAGGGGATGCCCAGGGCCTTAGCCAGGGGCTTAATGTTGGCGATGGCCGGGATGGTTTCCTCGCAGCCGACCACGCCCACGGGCACAATCGGCGCCTTGTACTTCATGGCCAGGTGCATGAAGCCGTTGCCAAATCGTTTGAGCTGGTAGCGGTCCTGGTAGAGTTTTCCGGAGCCGCGTACACCCTCGGGGAACACAATTACGGCTTCGTTGTTGGCGAGCATCTTGGCGCAGTTGACCGGGTCGCCCAGCACGGCGCCCACTTCATTCAGCAGGTTGCCCAGCCAGGGCACAGTCGGGAAAAAGCGTTCAATCATTGCCCTTGGAATGCGGGGATCTTTTTCGCGGGAGGCGAGGGCGTAGCCAATCAGCAGGCCGTCGATAGGCAGTTGCCCGCTGTGGTTGGCGATAATCAGTACGGGCCCATCAGCGGGAATGTTCTCGACGCCGTGCGCCTGTACCCGGAAGTATTTCTCGTAGATCTGTTTGGTGAGCGAAAGCCCGTATTTCATGGCTTCGTTGTTGTAGCCCCAGGGGTCGTAGCCCAGGCTCCCGATGGGTTTGCGGATGCGGTTGATATGCTCCTCCAATTCCGCGGGAACCAGTCGGGTTTTGAGAAACGATGCCAGGCTCATGATTTCCTTCCAATGAATACGCCTAATGTGTGGCTTTGCCCATTATTTAGCACCCGGTAATCGCTGGCGGCATTGGCGGTTTCGACGCACACCATGGACTGCCAGGCCGTATCCGGAAAATCCGACAGCCTGGCTGCTTTCGCCGGGCCCGGGTTCCAGACGACGGTCGAGTCGCTGCCCACGGCGGAGAGTTTGCGACCGCTTCGGGGTGTCACGATGGTCAGGGGCTCGCCACTCTCGTAGATACGGTCAGTTTCGCCCTCGAAGTACACCGGCCCCTCCTGGTTGCGGTATTCCCAGTTATCCAGGGTGTCGATGTACTGGCTGTTTCCAAGGCCCAGCACCCGAGTGCGGGTTATGTCGCTGGTGGGCAGATAGGTATGGAGCGCCTGGGTAAAGGCGAGCGGATCTTTGCCCAGGTTTGTGGTGGTCAGCGCCAGCTGGCAGCCCCGGATGGAAAAGCTGAAAGTAAGCAGTGCGAGCGCATGGCCAATCCAGACATCGCTGAAATCTTCATTGGCATCCAGGGAAAGGCTGATTTCTACCTCGTGGGCGTTCTCCCGGACATCTTCCAGTTTCCAGAGCGCGGTGCGGGCAAACCCGTGGGCTTTGTCGGTGTGGATACGCTTGCGAACTTCCGGCGCATTGCGGGCCGGATCACCGAACCAGGGCCAGCAGACCGGAATGCCTCCACGAATGGCACGGCCAGGCTCGTAGCGGGCGGTTGGGCTCATCCACAGCCAGTCAGATTCGTCCTGGGGCTTGAAGCTTGCCAGGTGGGCGCCCTGTAAAAACAGGGTGGCCTGGAACAAGGGGTGGTGTACCTCAAGGGCTTCCAGTTGCCCGATCGTTTTCCAGCGCGTGAAGGACCATTGGCCCGGAGACAGTGAGAGCGGTGGCCTGTTACTGCTTTCTGACATGGTTATCTGCTAAGTGAAACCGGTTAAGTGTATTTGCCTACACAGAGAGTAAATTAAAACTCCCGCCCCGGCGAGAATTGCGCCTAAAATACGCTCAAATTTTGCGCGAGGCCCGCCGATGGAAACGCCGGTAATCATCCCGATCCACGATCCCCTTATCACCCCTTTGCATAGCGCCGAGGATGCGGTGGCAGGCAGTGATGTCCAACTGATGGACCCTGCGCCGGATCAACGTGCGGCCTTGCCTGAGGACTGGCTGGATGAGCTGGCTTCGGGGCTGAGTGAGCAGGGTTGGATGTCGCTGGATGTGCGATTACAGCTGGGGGCCAACCTGCTGGCGGCACTGAAACAGGAAGTGCAGATTCTGGATCGTACCGATGCCATGAAAAAAGCCGGCATTGGCCGCGGCAATGATCTGGTGCGTGACCGGTCGGTGCGGCGCGACAAGATTGCCTGGCTGCAAGGCATTACAGCTCCTCAGGCCGCGCTGTTCGGGTTTTTTGAGTCCATTCGGCAGGGTCTGAATCAAAGGCTGTTTCTGGGGCTGAAGCGATTCGAGACTCATTATGCTACCTACCACTCAGGTGATTTCTATAAACAACACCTGGACAGCTTTAAGGGCAGGGCATCCCGGGTGGTGAGTCTGGTGCTTTATCTGAATGAAGATTGGCAGGCAGCCGACGGTGGCGCCCTTCAGGTTTTCAACCGAGACAACGATCAGGAAGTGTGCGGAACCGTGTTGCCCGAGGCAGGACGAATGGCCTTGTTCATGAGCGAGGAAATTCCTCACGAGGTGTTACCGGCAAACCGCACTCGTTACAGTCTGGCCTGCTGGTTCCGCCAGGATGAAGTGCCGCTGCCTTTACAAGGATGATGCTGACGGGCGTGCTGATTTGTCATTGTAGTGTGCAAACCCTTTTGCTAATATGCGCGCCGCTTTCGGGGAATTGTCCCGGAACGCCGTTATGGTGGCTCCATTGGTGCCTCCGCAACATGAAACCGTGAACCCGGTCAGGCCCGGAAGGGAGCAGCCGCAGCGGTGGAATTGTGTGCCGGGGTGTCGCTGATGGAGTCACCCCCAGTTTTCTCTCCTCTCCTGTTTTTTCTTCTGATTATCCTTGATAGCCATGGACTTGTGAGCGCGCTTCCGGAATCAAGTCTGCTTCTTCTGGATCTTTGTCCGTGCTAAGGTTAAACCCGTTTTTCACTGCAGTTGGCGGAACATGAGCTACCAGGTACTTGCCCGTAAATGGCGCCCACGCACTTTCGAGGATATGGTGGGCCAGGAACACGTGCTCCAGGCGTTAATTCACGCCCTGGAAAGCCAGCGTCTTCATCATGCTTATCTGTTCACGGGGACCCGTGGGGTAGGCAAGACCACCATTGGGCGCCTGCTTGCACGCTGCCTCAACTGCGAAACCGGCGTAACCCCGAACCCCTGTGGTGAATGCTCGAGCTGCCAGGAGATTCAGGAAGGCCGGTTTGTGGATCTGATTGAAATCGACGCCGCGTCCCGGACCGGCGTTGATGATATGCGTGAGCTGACGGATAACGTCCAGTATGCGCCCACGCGTGGCCGCTACAAGGTGTACCTCATTGACGAGGTGCACATGCTGACGAACCAATCGTTCAACGCTTTCCTGAAGACCCTTGAGGAACCGCCGGAACACGTCAAGTTCCTGCTGGCAACGACCGATCCCCAGAAACTGCCGGTCACAGTGCTCTCCCGGTGCCTGCAGTTTAATCTCAAACGCATGACGCCGGAGCACATCGCAGGCCATCTGCGTCATGTACTGGGTGCCGAGGAAATTCCATTTGAGGAACCGGCCCTGTGGCTCCTGGCCCGGGCTGCGGACGGCAGTATGCGCGATGCTTTGAGCCTCACCGATCAGGCCATCGCCTTTGGCAACCAGAAGCTGTCCGCCAGTGATGTCAGTAATATGCTGGGGACGATTGATCAGCGGGATATTGAACGCATTGTGAATGCACTCGTTGAAGGCGACGGCCCGGCCTTGCTGGCGGAAATCAGCCGGATTTCGGACTTTGCACCGGATTACAGTGTGATCCTCGCCGATCTGCTATCGCTCTTTCACCGGGTGACCATGGAACAGGTGGTTCCGGGCAGTGCCGATAACGCCCTCGGTGATGCCGAGCAGGTTCAGGCTCTGGCTCGCAAGCTCAGTGCCGAGGATGCCCAGCTTTTTTACCAGTCTGCGCTGATCGGGAGGAAAGACCTCACCATCACACCGGATGCCCGGATGGGGTTCGAAATGACCCTGCTCCGGATGCTGGCCTTTCGGCCCGGGGCTGATCGGCGCGAGCCGCCCGCTATAAGCTCCGGCGGTCAGTCTGCGGCCTCCGAGCCACGGGATGAGCCCGACCCGGCGCCGAGACCAGAAGCAGAATCAGAACAGCCTGAAACGCAGCAGCCACAGTCTGAGGCGTCGACGGAAGTGGCTGAGGAGCCGGTTCGAGAGGCCAGCCAAACCCCCGTACAGCCAGAGCCGGAACCGGAACCCACACCTGAGCCCGAGCCCGAAATGCCGGTCGCCCCGCCTGTTTCGGAGGAGGATGCCTCCTGGCTGGCCAGCCTTGATGCCCAGGCCGAGGCGGCTGGAGAGTATGAAGAAAACTACCCTCTAAGCGATGACGCGCCGGTTATGGAAGAGCCGGCACTTGACGTCGCCGACGAGCCGGTTGATCAGCCCGCGCCGGCTCCGGAGCCCGCGTTTGTGGAGCCGGAGCCAGCGCCCGAACCAGCGATAGAACCAGCAGTTGAGCAAGAGCCTGTGCCGGAGGGCGAATTTGTGTGGCACCGGGATTTCCGGAGTCTGGACATTGTTGGTATGCCCGGTAATCTCGCCAGTCACGGCGCCATGTCGCGGGATGGGGATGTAATTACCCTGACAATCGACGAGGGCCACGCCCGGCTGCTGAACAGCCGGCACGAGGAAAAGATTCTCGCTGCCTTGAGAAACCGCTTTGGCGACTCCATTCAGTTACGTACCGAGCACGGTAATCCCGGCCCACACACGCCTGCGGCTTATGAGGAACGCCAGCGGAAGGCCCGCCAGGAAGCGGCGGAGGCGTCCATTCGCCAGGATCCGGTCGTAAAGTCTATTGTTGAACGATTCGAGGCGCGGGTAGTCGAAGAGAGTATCCGACCGGCCGAGACAAGCAGGAGATAAGTTATGATGAACAATATGGGCGATATGATGAAGAAAGCCCAGAAAATGCAGGAAGAGATGCAGAAGGCCCAGGAGGAAATTGCCAAGGCAGAGGTGACTGGCGAAGCCGGTGCCGGTCTGGTCAAGGTTACCATGAATGGCCGCCACGACGTTCGTAAAGTGGACATCGACTCATCGCTGATGTCAGAGGAAAAGGACATCTTGGAAGACCTTCTCGCCGCTGCAGTAAACGATGCCGTTCGCCGCGTTGAGGAAAACCAGAAGGAGAAGATGTCCGGTATGATGTCGGGCATGGGCCTGCCACCCGGCTTCAAAATGCCGTTCTGAATTTTACCCTGCCGTCGTTTGAGGACCTTTCATGGCGTTCAGCCCGCTGGTTGATGAGCTTGTAGAATCCCTTCGTTGCCTCCCCGGTGTTGGTCAGAAAACTGCCCAGCGCATGGCTTTCCATTTGCTCGAGCGTGGCCGCTCGGGCGGTACCCGGCTTTCCGAGGCATTGAGCCAGGCCATGACCGGTGTACGTCGCTGCGAAAGCTGTCAGAACTTTGCGGACACCGAAGTCTGCGGCATCTGTGAAAATCCTCAGCGCCGCACCGGGACGCTGTGTGTGGTGGAAAGTCCCTCGGATTTGCTGGCCATCGAGCAGGCGGGTGATTACCGGGGTGGTTATTTTGTCCTGATGGGACACCTGTCGCCCATCGATGGCGTGGGGCCTGAAGAAATCGGCATCGAACGCCTGCTGAAAAGGATCCGCGATGAAGGTGTTACGGAACTGATCCTGGCGACCAACCCGACCGTGGAAGGCGAGGCTACCGCCCACTACATAGCGGATCGTCTTGATGGCCAGGGGATCCTGATTACCCGGCTCGCCCATGGCATTCCGGTGGGTGGCGAGCTGGGCTATGTTGACGGATTTACCCTGACGCACGCATTCCGTGGCCGCAAGCCGCTCTCCGATTGAACCAGAACAAATAATCCTACCAGGCACGTTTATGGATATTTCTGCCCACGCCTCGATGGCTGTTGACGTTCCCCCGGCCCCGGCCAGCATTCATTGGGTCCGGGAGCCGCAGGCGCTGGACCAATGGCTGGAACGATCACCTGGCAAACCTCTGTCTCTGGACACTGAATTCGAGAGGGTAAACACCTTCTATCCGATTCCGGGCCTCGTTCAGCTGGGACTTGGTGGTGAGTTCTGCCTGGTGGACCCTTCCGTTGCGGAGAAATCCCGACGTTTCCGGGAAATACTGGCAGATCCGGGCACCCCTAAGCTCCTGTACGCCATGAGCGAAGACCTGGAATTGTTCCGCCAGTGGCTCAACATTGAGCCTGCCGGTGTGATAGACCTTCAAATTGGTGCTGCAATGGCCGGAGCCGGGTTTTCCCTCGGTTACGCGAGGCTGGTGGAAACTCTTTTTGGCGAGACGCTGGACAAGTCCGCCACCCGCTCCGACTGGCTGGCAAGACCATTGAGCGACGACCAGCAACGCTATGCGATCGACGATATCCGTTTTCTGGAGCCGATGTACCAGTGGGTTAGCCAATTATTGCGTGATCGCGGGCTAGAGGCGGCCCTCGTGGAGGAGTCGGCTCGTTTTGCCGATGAGCTGGCAGGGCAGGAAGATCCGGACAACCATTACCTGAAGCTGCGCGGAGGCTGGACGCTTTCTGCCCAGCAGCAGGGGGTGCTCAGAGAACTGGTTCGTTGGCGCGAACTGGAATGTCAGCGGCGGGACCGGCCGAGGAACAGGGTGCTGGCTGACGCTCTACTGATTGCCATTGCGGAAAGGCTGCCCGGTTCACTCAAGGAGCTTTCCAACATTCATGGTGTCCCTTCCGGCGCTGTCCGCCGATACGGTGAAACCATCCTTGAGCTTGTTAGCCGGGGGGCGACCGCGGATAATTCCTCCCTTGAGAGGATCGCGCCACCATTGTCACGGGATCAGCAGGGCTTCTTCAAACAGTTAAAGCGTCTTTTCAGGAAAGCTTCAGAAGATGCCGATATTCCGATGGAATTGCTGGCGCCCAGGAAGCGTCTTGAGAAGGTTGTGCAGCATCCCGATCTGGCGAAACATGAATTTTTCCAGGGCTGGCGGGCGCAAGTTCTCGCGCCGGTTCGCGCTGATATCGAGGAATTGCTGAAGTCATGAAAGAGCGAGAGTTCGTTTCCGTTTTCCGCAGCAGCAAGAAGAACGACACCTACCTTTTCGTTCGCCGCGGCCAGAACTGGGAGGATCTTCCCGAGAGCCTCCGGGGTATCTTCGGGCAGCCGGTCCACTCCATGGACCTCGTGCTGACACCCGACCGTAAGCTGGCACGAACCACTGGAAAGCAGGTTCTGGAAGCGATCGACGAGAAGGACTTTTTTCTGCAGATGCCGGAAGAGCAGGAAAGCTATGTGGTGGACTTCAAGCGTAAGCTGGAGCAGCGCAATCCATGATTGCCCAGGTGCCGTTCTGGCAGCGTAAACGCCTGAATGAGATGACGGCGCAGGAATGGGAATCTCTCTGCGACGGTTGCGGCAAGTGTTGCCTCAACAAACTGGAAGACGAAGACACCGGTGAGGTTTACCACACCGACCTTGTCTGCCGTTATATGGACGAGGAAACCTGCCAGTGCACCGTTTATGAAGAACGGCTAAAGAAAGTGCCGGGCTGCACAGTGCTGACACCGGATACCGTCAGCGACTACCATTGGTTGCCATATACCTGCGCCTACCGAACGTTGGCTGAAGACCGGCCGCTGGCCGACTGGCATCCTCTGCGAAGCGGGGATCCGGGCTCCGTTCACGAGGCAGGCGTTTCGATTCGCCACAAGGTCATCTCAGAGGACCGCGTGCCGGAAGAAGACTGGGAAGAACACATCATTCACTGGATCCTGTAATGATTGATACTGATGCACAACTGGCCTACGGGATATTCTGGGCCGCCTACGCCATCGCTTTTGTCGTGTTCTTTTACATGATGAAGAGCCTTGTGCGTTTCCTTCCGTTTTACGGGGTTCGTACCCTGATTCTTGCCGCCCTGGTGGCCTTGCTGCTTACCCCGGTGGAGTCGCCGGAACTGGCCGACTGGTGGATTCCGGCCTGGCTGTTTGGCGGTTACGAAATGATTCTCGGCGACGCCGACGCTTCAGGTCGGGCGCTGTTCAATCTCGGTCTGGCTGGATTGGTAATGTTGCTGGTCTGGGTACTGGATCTGGTTCGTTACCGCCTGGTTCGCAAGTAAATCGGGAAAACAATAAAAGGATGGATGCCTTGAGAGAGATGACATCGAGATGGTTGGGCCTGTTCGCGGCTTTTCTCGCGCTCAGCTTGTCTGGCGGGCTTGGCGCCCAGGAAAGTGATGACGTTCAACTGCCAGAACAGTCGGACGTGCGAATCATTGTCGATATCTCGGGTTCCATGAAAGACACCGATCCGGAAAACCTTCGTCAGCCGGCAGTCCGCCTGCTCGCCCGGCTCCTGCCTGAGGGAGCCACCGCCGGTGTCTGGACTTTTGGGCAATACGTCAACATGCTGGTGCCGCACCAGGAAGTGACCGATGCCTGGCGGGATATGGCCATCCAGCGCTCCGCGAAGATCAATTCGGTTGCCCTCAGAACCAACCTTGGCGCGGCTATTGAGACGGCAAGCGATGACTACTTTACGGATGGCGATCTGGGGCAGACCCACTTTATCCTGCTAACTGATGGCAAGGTCGATATCTCCGACGATGCCGCCGCCAATACGGCAGAAGAGAAACGGATTCTGGACACGATTGTGGCGGATCTCATCGAGCGGGGCGCCACGTTTCACCCTGTAGCCCTGTCAGAGGCTGCCGATACTGACTTTCTGAAGGCCCTGGCGACGGAGTCCGGCGGTCGTTTCCAGGTGGCGGATACAGCAGATGCGCTGAACCTGGCATTTCTTCAGGCATTGAATACCGCGGTCCCACAGGAGCAGATTCCCATTGAGGGCAATGGCTTTACTGTGGACGAGGGCGTTCGTGAGTTTACCGCCCTGATTTTCTGGGGCGAGTCTGAAACCTCTGCCACCCGGGAGCTTGCCCTCGTGCGCCCGGACGATCGGGTCGTTAATCTTTCGGAGTTTCCCGACAACGTCCGGTGGGCCAGGGAAGCCGGTTATGATCTTATTACGGTCAATGAGCCGTTGGCAGGGCAGTGGCGCATTAATGGCGAACTCGGAGAGGGCAGCCGGGTTACGGTCGTTAGCGATCTGAGGATGGTGGTCAATCCTCTGCCTCCATCATTCACATTGCAGGAGCCCCTCAAGCTCCGGGTCGGCTTTTTCGAAGAAGGGGAGAAAATCACTAATCCCGATTTTCTGGGTGTGATTGAGGTCAGCCTCAGTATCACCTCCGAGGATGGCAGAAGTGGAACCAAGGTATTGTCGGGAGAGCAGCCGCCGGAAGACGGCACTTACCGGGATACGGTAAGTCGTTTGCCAGCCGCGGGCCTCTACACCTTTGACGTGGTGGCCGATGGCCAGACCTTCAGCCGCAAGTTCAGCGCCACCGTCGGGTTTACGATGCCTGAAGGGGCTGAGCCCGCTGATCAGCCGGCTGAATCGCCGGAGCCGGAGGTGACAGAACCGGCACTCGCCCCTGAGCAGTCTGAACCGGAGCCGCCGGTGTCTCAGCCGGAGCAATCCGGGCAGGAACCGGCGATTACATCGCCCATCGACGTAAGCGAGGTGGAGGAGCCAGAGACGCCAGCGGTCCAGGAGCCTGAACCGGCCCCTGAGGAGCCGGAAGACGCGGAACCTGATTTTGCCGTGCCTTTGTGGATGGTCGGCGCAGCCGGCGGTGGGCTTCTCTTCATTGGCGGTCTGGTCTGGTTTGCCATCCGTAAGCGTAAACAGGATCAGCAGGCGCAAGAGAAAGCAGCATCAGAGCGCGAAACACTTGAGGATCTGCAGGAAGAGACCGAACCCGAACCAGAACCCGAGCCGGAGGCAGTCTCAGAGCCGGAAGAGGATGTCGAAGCCGAGGAAATCCCTGAGGTAACCGAGGAAGCATCTGAGGAGGATATGTCTGAGCTGGAGGCCGTCATTGATGAACATGAGGCCGCTCTGAAGTCGGAAGATGAAGCGCTTACGGAACCAGAGATTGAACCGACCGACGAACTGGAAGAGGACATCCCGGTAGCGGATACCCCGGTGGAGGAAGAGCCTGCGGATATGGACGAGGATATCCCGGAGCTGGAGGATGTCGCCGATCCCTCCGACGCTGATGCGCAGGAAGACGATGACGAGGAAGAGTTCGGGCTTGAGGATTTCGATCTGTCCGAGTTCGACGATTTACCCGATTATGATCAGGACGAGTCCGGATTGCCCGAAGACGACGCGAAAAAGAAACCTGATCAGAAAGACCAGAAAAAGTAACCAACAGGAACCAGAGCATGAAGTTTACCGGTACCGAGAAGTACGTAGCCACCGATGACCTGCAAATGGCCGTCAACGCAGCAATTGCGCTTCAGCGCCCGCTGTTGATCAAAGGCGAGCCGGGCACCGGGAAAACCCTGCTGGCGGAGGAAATGGCCGCCGGTCTGGGTATGAGGCTGATTCCGTGGCATATCAAGTCCACCACCAAGGCCCAACAGGGGCTCTACGAATACGATGCGGTTTCCCGTCTGAGGGACTCCCAGTTAGGTGATGAGAAGGTCAAGGACATCAGCAACTACATCGTCAAGGGCAAGCTCTGGGAGGCCTTCGAGGCGGACGAGCAGGTGGTTCTGCTGATCGATGAGATCGACAAGGCGGATATCGAATTCCCCAATGACCTTTTGCTGGAACTCGACCGGATGGAGTTCTTTGTCTATGAGACTCAAAAGTTGGTTAAGGCAAAGAAACGCCCGATCGTGGTGATCACCAGTAACAACGAAAAAGAACTGCCGGATGCCTTTCTGCGCCGGTGCTTCTTCCACTACATCAGCTTCCCGGACCATGACACCATGCAGAATATCGTGGACGTGCATTTCCCGGACTTGCAGCAGGAAATCGTTCGCGATGCTCTGGAAGTTTTCTTCGATGTGCGCAAGGTCCCGGGCCTCAAGAAGAAGCCGTCCACCTCGGAGCTGATTGACTGGCTGAAACTGCTGATGGCTGATGAGCTGTCGGCGAAAATGTTGCAGGAGAAGGATTCCAGTTCGGCGCTGCCGCCTCTTTATGGTGCTCTGGTGAAGAACGAGCAGGATGTTCACCTGTTGCAGAAGCTCGCGTTTATGGCCCGTCGCCGCAGCTGATTCTCGGCAAGATCATTGGCAAGAGTCACGTTTTATGTTGATTGAATTTTTTCTTGAAGTCCGGCGCGCACGGGTGCCTGCCAGTCTGAGGGAATTTCTGGACCTTCTGGAAGCCCTGCAGAAGCGGCTCGCCTTTGCGGACATGGAGGAATTCTATTACCTGTCCCGTCTTTGCCTGGTGAAGGACGAGCGCCACTTCGACAAGTTTGACCGTGCCTTCCAGGCTTACTTTGAAGGTATCGAGAACCTCGACGACCTGCTGGAAGCCCTGATTCCGGACGACTGGTTGAGGGCCGAGTTCGAGAAGCACCTGTCTGAGGAAGAGAAGGCCAAAATTGATTCTCTGGGAGGCCTTGAGGAGCTTATCGAGACCTTCAAGAAGCGAATGGAAGAGCAGGAAGAGCGCCACGCCGGTGGCAACAAATGGATCGGAACCGGCGGCACTTCACCATTCGGGGCGAACGGCTATAACCCCGAAGGCTTCCGTATTGGCCAGAAGAATGGCCGCCACGGCAGGGCCGTTAAAGTCTGGGAAAAACGCGAGTTCAAGGATCTGGACGACAGCGTGACTCTGGGCATACGGAACATCAAGGTGGCGCTGCGTCGGTTACGTAAGTTCGCCCGCCAGGGTGCGGCAGACCAGCTGGATATGGACGACACGATTCGTTCCACTGCCCGCAATGCCGGTTATCTGGATCTGAAGATGGTGCCCGAACGGCATAACGCTGTGAAAGTGCTGATCTTCTTCGATGTGGGCGGCTCCATGGACCCCCACGTTCGTGTCTGTGAGGAGCTGTTTTCGGCCGCACGGCTCGAATTCAAGCACATGGAATATTTCTATTTCCACAATTTCGTCTATGAAAGTGTCTGGAAAAACAATATCCGGCGGATGAATGAAACCACCAGCACCTGGGACATTCTTCACAAGTACACGCCCGACTACAAAGTGATCTTTGTCGGCGATGCGACCATGGCGCCTTACGAGATTTCCCATCCCGGTGGTTCAATTGAGCACTGGAACGAGGAAGCGGGCGCTACCTGGTTTCAACGTATCAATGAGCACTTCCGCAAGGTTGTCTGGATCAACCCGCTTCCGGAGAGTTACTGGGGTAACGGAGGTTCGTTGGGAATGACCAAACAGCTCGTCAACGACCACATGTATCCGCTGACCGTCGAGGGCCTTGAGTCGGCCATGAAACAGCTGAGTAAATAAAAAAAGCCGATGCGGTTGAGGGCATCGGCAAAGCTCGGCATATCAAGCGGGGTTGCCCGAAGGCACGCCCGCCGCTTTCCAGCGAGCAAATACGGGGCCAGTTGAATTAAAAGCTGCTAAAACAGTCGTTTAAAATTCAGCTTATCCGATTAGGTTTTATTTTGCTCCGATAACTCTCTTCACCCTGTCAAATAAGTCGACACTCTTCTCAATTTTTAACTGCCGGACTCGCGTTTTTCATTTGGTGATCTGGATACCGTTCTTGGCGGTTACCAAGTGTTACGCTTTCTGCCGATCTGTTACAGAAGTTTGCATGAGTTACAGAGGCTACAGGGCAGGAGGCTTATGTTCGGCACACAAAAATCACAAAGGCGCCGGATAGCACACAAAAGGTTAGTTCGCTTCGGTGCGGTGGTTCTGTCATTGCTGGCTGCCTCGGTGGCAGCCGCCGACGGGCTTGACGAGGAACTCGAACGCTTGAGTGCCGAAGTCGCCAGTCATTCGGAGCGCGTCTTCGCCCTTGAACAGAAGGTCCTGCATCCAGCCAATACCCGACTGGCAGTTTTTCTGACACTTCAGAGCCGGGATGCCCTCGATCTTGATTCCGTCGAGCTGTTCGTCAATGGCCAGCCCGTGGCTTCGCACCTGTATTCCGATAGAGAGCGGGCCTCGCTTGAACGCGGCGGCATCCAGCAGTTGTTCACCGGGAACCTGGAAAACGGCGAGCATGAGTTGAAAACGGTGATTACCGCCCGCTCTGCCGATGATGATTTCGTACGGCGGGAATCCACCCATCGGTTCAGAAAACGCCCCGGAGTGCTCCGTTTGCAGATGAGCCTGGAAGCCCGGGCGCCCGATTACGAACCCCGGGTTTCATTCATGGAGTGGGAATAGGGCGCCATGATGTTCCGGGTCCTGCTGATTGTGTTGCCTCTGACTGTTTCCGGTTTTTCCGTGGCGGCCACCCCGGCAATGCCAGACGACGTCCTTTCCGGTCTCAAGCAATTCCGGCAGGCCGGAGAACTCGGCCTCGATCTTGGAGATGGGCGACAGCAAGCACTCTATGAAGATGCTGAGACGGCACGAACCGCGGGCCGCACTGATGAGGCCGGGCGAATCCTGGCCGGTATGAAAGAAGGCTACTGGGCGGCTCTGGGTTACCTCAATCTTGCCAGCGATTACGCGAAAACCGATCTTAACCCGGCCAGGGCGCTGGTTGCGCTGCGAGTGGCGTTAGCCATGTCCGACGGTGACGCCGATTCCGGGCGTAGCCAACATCTGAAGAATAATCTGCTGGTCCGCGCGGGCTACCTTGCCTACCAGCACGGCGAATTCGATAAAGCGATCGGCTTTCTGGAGAAGGTCGATCTCGACAGTTTCAACACGCCGCGGGCCCTTTACCTGCACGGCTTGGCGCTGACAGAAAAAGGCAATCACCGGGCCGCTATGCAGAGCTGGCATCGAGCGAGGAAATATCCTTTGGCCTACCCGGGAGTTGCCGACGCATGGATAGGGATGGGGCGCGGCTACGATCTCTCCGGCTATCTCGGGCAGGCTGGAGAAGCCTACCTTGCGGCCAACGCTGCGTTCGAGAGTGAACGGGTCACGCTTCGTAAACTTGCCGGCAAGATTCGCGAACAGGGCGCCTACAAAACCCTGGTGGAAGATGCCAGGGAGACCGGGGTTGACTGGTTTCTTGCCGACAGCCGCACCTTGACTCAACCGCGAATGGCCTATCTTCTTGGCTTCATGGAGGACCCTGGCGTCCAGAGGGCCGCAGGGCGGGTGGCAGCCCTTCGTTCGATGGCGGTAAAACTTGAACGCCACGGTCACGATTTGGAGGTGTTTCAGGGCGCTCTGAAAGAACAGCTGGTCGGCATCCATCAGCAGGAATCCAGGCAAAGCACCGCTGATCTTAATGCGCGGGGGGCGGAGCTCGGTGCACGGCTGCTGCGCCTCGCGGATAGCGCCGGTCCCGGCCAGCAAGCCCGTATCGAGGCTCTCCAGAAAACCCTGACGGATGCCCAGACCCGTTTGAGCCAGGTCCGGAGCAAGGCATCGGGGCAACCGGAAATCCTGGAACGGTTACGTCACTCTGCCGCTGCGCTGACAGAGCGCAACGAAGCGCTGTTAGTGTCTGCTCGTCAGTTGCTTGAAGCATCTGAGACGGCGTTGGACGATTTGGCTCTCGACTATGTCGAAGCCAGTGACCAGAAGATGGCCTTCGCACTGGACAAAACCGAACAGCAGATAGCTCACCTGTATGAATATCTCGCCCTTCAGAACCTGGAGGAGACCCAACCATGATCCGGCCGTTTCAGAGCTTCTGCCTTTCCTTACTGCTGGCAGCGCCGGCTGTGGCGCAGGAATCTTTTCGTGTGGAACTGGGCCGGGACGGCGAGACCATCGGGGATATGCGCCCGGTGTTCCTGACCTTTGAAAGCCGGCCGATGCCGGCCATCTCGCCTTCGGAAGTTGCTCGTCGTTACCATCGCCTGTTCCGGACATCCGACGAGCCAGAGGTCCGGATTGATGCCCTTAACCGCCTGAGTAATATCCGGGATCGTTCAGGTGAAGACATAGGGTTTTCTCCGGCTGAAGAGGAAAGGGTCTACAGTGAGGCGATCAGCAGTTACGAATCCATCCTTGCGCGCGGCTCCTATGGTGGGCGGCTGGATGAACTGCTTTACCAGATGGCCAAGGCCCATGCCCTGACAGGACAGCAGGATGCGTCTATCCAGAGGCTGAAACAGCTGGTGGGGCTCTACCCTGATTCCCCTTTGGTACCGGAGGCCCGGTTCCGGTTGGCGGAATCCGCCTTTGCTGCTGGCCAGTACGCTGAGGCAGAAAGCGGCTACCGGCAATTGATTGAATCCGGCGACAGCGAAGAGTTCAGCACCAAGGCCCGATACATGCTTGGCTGGAGCCAGTTCAAACAGGGCCCGTCTGCATGGAACAGGGCCGCAGGCACGTTTGTCGAGGTTCTGGACGAGTTTCTGCCGCAGGAACAGAGCCTTGCGTCGGTCAGTGAATCCAGTGTTGATACCATCGACGATACCTTCCGGGTGCTGGCATTGATGGCGGCCCGAAAGGGTGGGCCGGACACCCTCATTGCGTGGCTGGATAAGGCCCAGCCGCGCCCCTGGGAACACCTGTTGTTCGACCGGCTCGCGGATTATTACGCCATCCAGGGCGAGACCAGGGCCAGTGTTGCCGCTAACCGGGCCTTCATCGAGTCTTCCCCGAATCACCATTCCGTTCCCGCCTTTCGGTTGCAGGTGGTGGATGTCTGGCAAGGGGCGGGTGACGCGGAGCGGGTTCGTACGGCCCGGGCCCGATTCGTCCACAGCTATAGCCTGGATTCCGCCTTTGCCGGGCTGAATGGGAGCCAGCAGGACAAGTGGCGGAGCTTCAGCAGACGGCTGGCGGACTATCACTATGATTTGGGCGCCCGCTCGGCGGAACAGGGGCAGGTTGCAAACTCTGAGTCTGCCTTTGCACAGGCTGCCACTTACTATGAAGGATTGGCGCCCCGGGTTGCCCAGAGCGGTGAGGTCTTGCGCCTTGCCGGGGATGCCCGATTGCAGGCGGGCCACTTTCCGAAGGCGCTGGCGAACTTTCGCAAGGCTGCCTATGAGGCGCCCGGTTACAGTGAGGCAGCAGATGCTGCCTGGGCCGCCGTCACTCTGTTGCGAGACGGCATCGACCAGCAGTACGGGGCTGCAGCGTTCAGGCCTGGTCTGGAGGATCTTTCAGACGAAGCCGATCGTTTTAACGAGCGATACGCGGGTGATAACAGGGTTTCCGGCCTGATGGCGGATCTGGCTGCCCGTTGGCTTGCTGCCGGCGAGCATGAGCGGGGGTTGCACTATGCTTCGCAGGTTCTTACCGCCCCCGGGGCATCGCCGGCAGAGCAATACGCTGCTTGGCAGGTAACGGCCCGGATCCGCCAGAAAGAGGGCGATTATGGACTGGCGGAACGCGCGTGGAATCAGGCGCTGGATCTTGCCGAGAGCGATCAGCTCAAGGATGTAAACGGCGACCAGCTGGCGGCCATTCGCAGGCAACTGGCGACGGCCGTTTATCGCCAGGGGGAAGTGGCAGCATCCCAGGGCAGGCTCGGAGAGGCTGTGGGTCATTTCCGGCGGGTTGATTCAGTGTTACCCGGCTCCGAAATCGCCATCCGGGCCCGTTACGACGCCGCCAATACCTTGCTCAAGGCATCGGACTGGACAGCCGCTGTTGTCGACCTGCAAGAGTTCCGCACCGACCACCCGCAACATGATCTGACTGCGGGTATCAGTGAAAAGCTGGTACACGCCTGGATTCAGTCCGATAAACCCACCCGGGCGGCATCCGAATTGCTGCAGGCCGCTGAAAATCATGCCACCCCCTGGCAATTGCGGCTGCGGGCTTCGGAATTGCTGAATGAGGCCGGCAATGTAGCGGAGCGGAATGCCCTGTACAGGGACTATCTTGCTACCGGCCCGAAGGCTGGCGACGGATCTGAACATGAGCGCCTGCAGACCTTCCGTTATCGCCTGACAGAAACTGGTGACGATCCGGATCACTGGCGAGAAGCACTGGTGCAGTCAGAACTGGGCAGCGCCTGGCACAGTGCCGACACCCTTGAGTGGGCATCCCGGTCTTCTCTGGTGCTTGGCGCCCGTGCGGCTGCCGCGTTTACCAGCATCAGCCTGAGTAAGCCTCTGGAACAATCTCTGGCGCGCAAGCAGAAGGCACTGGAAACCGCTCGACAGCGATTCCTGGACGCCGAAGCCCTCGGCGGCGAGCGCGTTCTGTCTGAATCGTTGTTTCGCCGGGCAGAGCTCTACCGGGGCCTGGCCAAAGACCTGATGACGTCAGCCGTACCTTCGGACCTGAATGAGCTTGAGGCCATGCAGTACCAGATGCTGCTTGAAGAAGAAGCGTATCCCTTCGAAGAGAAGGCCATTCAACTGCACACGGAAAACCACCGCCGGATTACATCGGAGGGCTATGACGCCTGGATAGGTCGAAGCCTTGGCGTTCTTGCGGAACTGCACCCGGGACGCTACGAGCGGAGTGTCAAATGGCTCAGCTGGAACATGGAGTCTAACGATGGGGTGTAATCCGTTACGTAAAGAAGGGCTGCGTTGGGCATTCCTGCTGCTGGTGTTTCTCACCGGTTGTGCCGGTCAGGAAGTCCGGCAGCCACAGGAGCCGGTCAAAGCCGATCCGGAAATGGCGGCAAGCTTTGAAAAGGAAGGGCGCAAGGCCTTCGAAGAAGGTCGCAAAGGTGCAGCGGCGAAAGCCTGGCAGAAAGCCGTGGAATTGGACCCCACCAATGCCGTGACCGTGAACAATCTGGCGCTGGTCCTGAAGGATCAGTACCGGTTCGCCGAAGCCGTGAAATTACTGGAAACAGGCATTTCCCATTCACCGGATGTAGCGGAGCTGCATTTCAATCTGGCGGTGATTGCCGAACTCTATCTGCTGGATCTGAAAACAGCCCTCACGCACTACAACCGGTACCGGGAACTGACCAAAGCAGACGACCAGGAGGTGGCCGGGTGGATTGCGGACCTGGAAAGGAGGCTGGAATAAATGATTGGTAGCCGGAAAACCTCTAAAAACCTCTTTAACGCGCTGCTGTTGGCAGGCCTTCAGGTGTTGTTCGTCAACCAGGCGCAGGCGGATCAGGATGACACTCTCAGGCTCAGTGTTGAGGGCCTGTCTGCAAGTCTTGGCGAAGACGAGCCCCGGGTACTTTACATATTGCCCTGGCAGGCGCCGAGCCTGCCACGACGGCCAAGGGCAGATCTGCATGACGAGGCGCCGGAACTGGTCCGTCCGGCTGACCCGGTCGCCCTGGAGCGGCACCGTCTGTTTCGCGAAAACCTCAACCCTCTGATCCTGAGTCCCCTCGGAGACTCAGCAGTGACTGCGAAGTAATAACGGGAGAACAAGCATGCTGGACACTATCGTACGTTTTTTCCAGGAAGGCGGGCCCTTCATGTACCCCATTGCCATCGTACTGGCGTTGGGGCTGGCCATCACTCTGGAACGGTTCTTTTATCTTTCGGCGGTGCGGCGGCGTAACCGGGTTGCCTTTGAGCGAGGCATCCTGCCGCTGCTGAGAAAACGGGACTATCAGCGGGCGATGAAAGCTGCCACCAACTCCGACAGCGCTATTGCCTCGATCATGGGCGCCGGCATTGGCCGGTTGCTCAGCAACAGCCGGCGAGAGGATATCGAGTACGCCATGGAAGAGGGCCTGATGGAAGTGCTGCCGCGCCTGGAAAAACGCACCCAGTACCTCGCGACCCTGGCCAATATCGCCACGCTGCTCGGCCTTTTGGGAACCATTATTGGTCTTATTGCTGCGTTTACCGCCGTGGCGGCGGCAGATCCCTCCCAGAAGGCAACCCTGCTGTCAGAAAGTATCTCCGTGGCCATGAACACGACGGCCTTCGGCCTGATGTCGGCGATCCCGTTGCTCATGTTCCACGCGGTACTGCAGACCCGCACCAACGAGATTGTGGACAGTTTCGAAATGGCCGGGGTGAAGTTGCTGAACATTGTGTCTGAACCATGAGACGCCGTCACCGCAGGTTAAGTAGTTCTCCGGAGCTGGATATCACCGCCTTTCTCAATCTCATGATTGTGCTGGTACCCGTCCTGTTGCTTGGCATGGTGTTCAGCCAGGTCCGGATGATCGAGCTGAATTTTCCGGGAATGGATGCCGGGCAGGCGCCGGATGCTAAAGAGTTCCGGCTCGTGGTTACTCTGATTCCGGAAGGTATCGAGATCGCCGACAGCGACCGCGGTCTGATCCAGGCGCTGCCCGTGGGCGAGGAAGGGCAGGATTTCGAGAACCTTCGTCAGGTACTTAGGCAGATAAAAACCCGTGTGCCGGATAAAACTGACCTGGTGCTGGAAGTCGGACCGGACATCGATTACCAGACACTGGTTACTGCCATGGATACCGTCCGCTCTTATCCGGCGGTAGTTGCGGCCAGCGTGGTTGAGGGGGAGCTGTTTCCCGATGTTTCGCTGATGGATGCACCTGAAGACCGGAAGCTTGCCGCAAACGCCAGGGCCGAATCAGGGGAGGGCGCATGAGAACGTCCCGAAAGGCGAAAAGAATTCGTCGGCATTACGGCCGGATGCACAAGCCCGGGGGCCTGAACCTGGTGTCGCTGATGGACATCTTTACCATCCTGGTCTTTTTCCTGATGGTGAATTCCTCGGATGTGAAAGTGATGCAGAACACCGCAGACGTGCCTTTGCCAAAGTCCACGGCTCAACAGGAGGCGGTTGAGAGCCTGACAGTCCAGGTAACGGCCAATGCCATTCTGGTCCAGGGCAGCGAAGTGGCAAGACTGGATGGCATCGAGACCAGTGACACCTATATCGCCGGTCTGTCGGAAGAGCTTTCCTGGCGCCGCAACCGCTGGTCTGAAGTTCCCGAGGAGGGGCTTGAAGTAACCATTATGGCCGGCCGGGATACCGATTACCGATTGCTTCGCAAGGTCATGCAGACCTGTGTTGATGAACAATATCGACAGGTGCGCCTCGCAGTGGAAGGGGAGGTCCGTAATGGCTGATAACGGATATTCCCCTGCGACGGGTTCGGGGCTGCCATGGAGTCGTGATCTCGGCGAGAGTCGAAGATTTACGGGTATTGTATTGTTGATGCTGGCGCTGTTTTTGCCACCGGCGTTCCTGATCCCAATGCTGGATGTACCGGAGGTTGAGCGCAGCGAGGCCGAGAAGGTTCGTCCCCGGCTGGCGCGGCTGGTGGAGAAGCCTAAACCGATTGTGCCACCGGAGCCAGTTCAGCCCGAGCCAGAACCTGAGCCAGAACCGGAAGTGAAGGAAGCGAAGAAAGAAAAACCAAAGCAGCCGGAACCGAAAGTTGCCAGGGTTGAACCCGACCCTGTGCCTGCCCCAAAACCAGAATCCGAACCTCAGGCCGTATCCGAGCCGAAGCCCAAGCAGACCACCGAGCAAGCCAGGGAAAAAGCGTCCCGCTCCGGGCTGCTGGCCATGAGAGACAAGCTGGCTTCACTCAGGTCGCCTGAACCCACACCAGCCCGTGAGTTTGCGGTCAACACACAGTCGGAGGCGGCCGAAGCAACGAAATCGCGCGAGGATTCTCAGCAAGTCCTCAGTGGAAGCGGTGGTGTGGAGGACGCTCCGGCGCCGGAAACCACTGTCGCTGTGGCTGAGCATGAGGTCAAAACGGTTGATGCGCCCGAGGAAGAATCCCGAAAAGTGGCCGCCAGGCCGGCAAAGGTCGAGCCATCGGTTGGCGAGCGGGCAATGAGTAATATCCGGCAAGTATTCGATGCCCAGAAAACGGCACTCTATTCCATGTACCGGCGGGAGCTTCGGCAGGATCCGACCCTCAAGGGCAAGGTGTTGTTGGAGCTGGTAATCGAACCGGATGGCTCGGTGTCTGCCTGTGAGGTGGTCAGCTCAGAGCTCGAGCACCCCACGCTGGAACAGCGGATTGCAATGCGCGTGCGGCTGTTCAATTTCGGGGCTGACAATGTTGAGGCCCGGAAGGTCAGATTTCCGATTGATTTCCTGCCCGGCTGATAACTTGATCGGGCAGCCAGCGAGGGACTGCCCGACACGGCGAGCTTAGTTTTCGATGGTGATTTTCGGCAACCGGGGTTTGTGCAGACACACTTTCTCCGATGGCGCGATGACCTTCGCTTCCCCGATGACCACCTTCTGATCGTTCTGATTACGTACGTCGCACTCGACCACGACCCGGCCTTTCGGTTCCTTGCGGAGGATTTTCAACTGAACGGTGAGGGTGTCGTCCAGTTTCACCGGCCGCTTGAAAGACAGGCTCTGGTCCAGGTAGATGGTACCGGGGCCCGGCATGACCGTTGCCAACGCCGCCGAGATCAGGGAGCCGCTCCACATACCATGGGCAATCCGATCCTTGAACATGGAGCCGGCTGCAAATTCGGAGTCCAGGTGTACCGGGTTTACATCACCGGAGACCGCCGCAAACAGCACCAGTTCGTCCTCGGTGAGGGTGCGCGTAAAGGTGGCGGTGTCGCCCTCGTTCAGCTCGTCGTAGGTGATATTTTCCAGGGTATCAAGGGTATCGCTCATCGCGTGCTCCGCACTGTTGTCATTTGAGTACAGGTGTTCGGGTAAGAGTCTCGAAAACTACCTCATCGGTTACAAAACTGCTATTCTCTCCCCACTTTTTTGAGGCTGATACCTTTGTAGGGTTGATTTTCTGATCAACCTGACATCGGTAAATCATTACAATCAAAAGCGCCAAACAGGAGATGGTGATGGATTTTGAGCAGTTCTATCAGGATAAATACCCCGCCGGCGTGCCCCGTGAGGTGGACCTGAACAAGTACAAAAGCATGGTGGATGTATTCGAGCAGTCGGTCAAAAAGTTTGCCGACCGTCCCGCATTCAGTGCTGTTGGCGCAACTCTCACTTACCGTGACCTCGACACCCAGAGCCGTAACTTTGCGGCCTGGCTTCAGAACAAGACAGACCTGAAGCCCGGCGACCGTATTGCCGTACAAATGCCCAACGTAAGCCAGTACCCGGTTGTTGTGTTTGGTGCCATGCGGGCTGGCCTGATTGTGGTGAATACCAACCCGCTGTATACCACGCGGGAAATGGAACACCAGTTCAACGATTCCGGCGCCAAGGCCCTGGTGGTGCTGGCCAACATGGCGGATAACGCGGAGAAGGTGCTGCCTCATACCGGCATCGAGCACGTGATTGTTACCGAAATAGCGGATATGCACTCGCCGATCAAGCGCACCCTGATGAATGCCGTGGTCAAGCACGTCAAGAAGATGGTGCCGCCGTTCAATATTCCCCAGGCGCACAAGCTTCCGGCAGTCCTGAGTGCCGGCGCCCGTGAAAAATTCACCCCGGTTGAGTGCAAGCAGGACGATATCGCCGTACTCCAGTATACCGGTGGGACCACCGGTGTGGCCAAAGGCGCAATGCTGACCCACGGTAACCTGGTCGCTAACCTGCTGCAGACCCGTCCGATGATGGAAGACATGGTGGTTGAGGGACAGGAAGTGGTGATTGCGCCCCTGCCGCTGTACCACATTTATTCCTTTACCCTGAACTGCGGCATCATGCTTGAGGCGGGCGCCCACAATGTCTTGATTCCGAATCCGCGGGATATCCCGGGCTTTGTAAAAGAGCTGAAAAACCACAAGTTCACCGCCTTCCTCGGCCTGAACACCCTGTTTGTTGCGCTTTGCAACAACGAAGAGTTTCAGGCTCTGGACTTCAGCGGCCTGAAGCTGACCTCCTCGGGCGGCATGGCGCTGACAAGCGACACTGCCAAGATGTGGGAGCGGGTCACTGGATGTGAGATCTGCGAGGGCTTCGGTATGACCGAAACGTCCCCGGTTGTGACCTTCAACCCCCACAGCGCCATTCAGATCGGCACCATCGGCCTTCCGATTCCGTCTACAGTGGTTAAAACCCTGGATGAAGAAGGCAATGAAACGCCTCTTGGCGAGCCCGGCGAGCTGTGCGTGAAGGGCCCGCAGGTTATGCGCGGTTACTGGCAGCGCCCTGAGGATACCCAGAAGTCCTTCACCGAGGACGGCTATCTGCGCACCGGGGACATTGCCCTGATTCAGGAAGACGGCTATATCCGTATTGTCGATCGCAAGAAAGACATGATCATTGTCTCTGGCTTCAACGTGTTCCCGAATGAGATCGAAGATGTGGTCAGCAGCCATCCGAAAGTGGTCGAGTGCGCCGCGGTTGGCGTTCCCGATGCCAAGAGTGGTGAGGCGGTCAAGGTTTACCTGGTGCCGACGGCTGAAGGCGTGACGGAAAACGAGCTCAAGGAGTTTTGTCGCGAGCGGCTAACCGCCTACAAGGTTCCCAAGAAATTCGAGTTCCGGGACGAGCTGCCCAAGACAAATGTGGGCAAGATCCTGCGCCGTGAACTGCGGGACGAGGCGAACAATAAGTAAGCCTTCCTGGCAGTGGATCAAGGAAAACCCCGCTTCGGCGGGGTTTTTCCGTTTTTAAGACACCGACTTTCCCGATAGACTGTCGCCCAATCGAATCCGAGTGAGCGCTATTCCGGCAATTCAATGACAGAAACCCGTTCCGATACTCCGAGCACACCGAAACCCAAGCCCGATGGCGAAGCCGCTGTTAGAGCGATGATGGAGCAGCTGGACGCCTGCAATCAGCAGGAAGCCGCCCGCATTGTGAAAACGGTGGCCCGTACCAAGGGCAAACCGGGCCAGAAAGACCTGGAGAAAATGGCCAGCTGGCTGGAGCGCGGGCTTGAAAAGGTTCAGCAACGCCATGCCCTGCACAAGCCGGCCAGCTTCCCCGAGGGCCTTCCGGTCTCCGAGCGTGTGGATGATATCCGTGAGGCCATCGAAAACCATCAGGTGGTAATCATTGCGGGTGAGACCGGTTCTGGCAAAACCACCCAGATACCCAAAATCTGCATGAACAGTGGCCGTGGTATTCGTGGCCTGATCGGTCATACCCAGCCCCGGCGGATCGCCGCCCGCAGTGTGGCTGCCCGTATTGCCGAGGAGATAGGTGAGCAGACCGGTCAGCAGATCGGGTATCAGGTTCGTTTTACCGATAACACCTCCGAGCAATCCCGTGTAAAGGTGATGACCGACGGCATCCTGCTGGCGGAGGTTCAGCACGACCGGTTTCTGGACCGGTACGATACGATCATCATCGATGAAGCCCACGAGCGCAGTCTCAACATCGATTTTCTGCTGGGCTACCTGCGCCAGCTTTTGCCCAAACGCCCGGATCTGAAGGTCATCATCACGTCGGCCACCATTGAGGTCGAGCGCTTCAGCGAGTTCTTCGACAAGGCGCCCGTGATCGAGGTGAGCGGGCGAACCTATCCGGTGGACGTGCGCTATCGGCCACTGACTGGAGATGAAGACGACCGGGATCAGGGTTGGACGGATGGCGTGCTGGGTGCCCTTGATGAAATCGAGCAGCACGAACGCAGCCAGAAACAGCCGCCTGGAGATATTCTGGTTTTTCTGCCCGGCGAGCGCGAGATCCGCAACCTAAGCAAGGTTCTTCGCCACGTCGACCTGCGCCATACCGAAGTGCTTCCGCTGTATTCCCGATTGAGCAACGCCGAGCAGAATCGGGTTTTCCAGTCCCACAAGGGGCGACGGATCGTGTTATCCACCAACGTGGCGGAGACCTCGCTGACGGTGCCGGGTATTCGATACGTGATCGATACCGGTGTTGCCCGGATCAGTCGTTACAGCGTGCGCTCGAAGATCCAGCGCCTGCCGGTGGAACCCATTTCCCAGGCGAGCGCCAACCAGAGGGCTGGCCGTTGCGGTCGTGTGGCACCGGGCATCTGCTTTCGGCTATACGACGAAACCGATTTTATCAACCGACCGGAATACACCGATCCGGAAATCCTGCGAACCAACCTGGCGTCCGTCATTCTGCAGATGGCTACTTCAGGTTTGGGGGAGATTCGCCAGTTCCCATTTCTTGAGGCGCCGGATAAGCGCCAGGTAAACGACGGCTACAAGCTCCTTGAAGAGTTGGGCGCGGTGGATGACAAACGCCGCGTCACCCGCCTTGGTCGAACCATGGCACGGCTGCCTCTTGACCCGCGCCTGGCCAGGATGCTGGTCACCGCCGCAGAGCTGGGCAGTCTTTCGGAAACGCTGGTGATCATTGCCGGGCTGAGTATTCAGGACCCCCGGGAACGCCCCCAGGACAAGCAGCAGGCTGCGGATCAGGCCCACGCGCCTTTCAATGACAAAGAATCCGATTTTCTGACGCTACTGAATGTCTGGAACTTCTACGAAGAACAGCGTCAGGAATTGTCCCAGAATCAGCTCAAAAAGGTCTGCCAGAAGAGTTTCCTGAGTTGGATGCGGATGCGGGAATGGCGGGACATCCATCGCCAGCTCACGTTGATCTGCCGGGAACAAAAGCTGGCGGTCAACAAGGATGCCGCCAGTTACGAAGCGCTGCACAAGGCGATTCTGGCGGGTCTCCTGGGCCAGGTGGCGGTGAAAGTGGAGAAAAAGGAATACCTCGCAACACGAAACCGCAAAGTCCTGATCTTTCCCGGTTCGAAGGTCGCCAAGACTGGCCCGAAATGGATTGTGGCCACCGAGATCGTGGAGACCAGTCGGGTGTTCGCCCGGGTGGTGGCCTCCATTCAACCGGAGTGGATTGAGCCCCTGGCCGGACATATCGTCAAGCACCACTACTTTGAGCCCCACTGGGAGCAGAAGCGGGCCCAGGTGATGGGCTATGAAAAGGTGACCCTTTACGGCCTCGATATCGTGGCCAAGCGCCGCATTCCTTACGCCAAGGTGGATCCGGCGGAATGCCGAAATCTGTTTATCCGGCGAGCCCTGGTGGAGGGGGATTACCGATCAAAGGCGCCTTTTATCGCCCGCAACAGGGAAATGCTCGACACGGTTGAGAATCTGGAGAAGAAGACCCGGCGGCGTGACCTGCTCGTTGACGATGAAGTGCTGGTGGCCTTCTATGATGAACGCCTGCCTGCCGACATCATCAGTGGCCGGCACTTCGAGACCTGGTGGAAGGGGCTCCCGGCGGAGCAGTTGAAGCAACTTGAGCTGACGGAATCCGACATTCTTCAGCGCCCGGTTGATGCCAAGGCCGCTGACCTGTACCCGGACTATCTGGAGTGGGAGGGTGTTCGTTACCCGCTGAGCTATGAGTTCGAACCCACCAGTGAAAAGGACGGCGTTACGCTTCAGGTGCCCTTGATGGCGCTCAAGCAGATACCGTCCCGTCGCCTGGAATGGCTGGTGCCGGGACTGTTGAGGGAGAAGTGCATTGCCCTGGTGAAATCCCTGCCCAAGGCATTGCGCCGTAACTTTGTTCCTGTGCCTGATTTTGTAGACGCGGCCCTCGAGAACCTGCAGCCCTCCAACGAACCGTTAACGCTTCAACTGGGCGAGCAGTTGCGACGGATGACCGGTGTACAGATTGATCCGGAGGCCTGGTCGGAATCGGAATTGCCAAAGCACCTCAGGATGAACCTGCGTGTCATGGGTGACGGCGGTCGAACCATTGCCGAGAGTCGCGAGACGACCGATTTGCAGCATCAACTTGAGGGTCAGGCGGAGCAGGCGCTGGAGTCGGCGACAAAAGATGATTCGCGGGCGGAACCGGTTGGCGAGTACACCGACTGGCGGTTCGGAGCGTTGCCCGAACAGGTCCAGACCGAAAAGGGCGGCATGCAGGTGACCGTCTATCCCGCGCTGGAGGATCTGGGTAAGCAGGTGCGCCAGATACGTTGTCTTGATCGGCTGACTGCTGAAGATACCACCCGGAAGGCTATCGCCCGCCTGATTCTGAACCGGTTCGGCAGGACGCTCGATGACCTGGAGCGGAAGCTTCCCCGGTTTAAACAGTCTGCGCTGATGTTTGCTCCTGTAGGCCAGTCGAAAGTGTTGCTGGATGACCTGTTGCTGGCAACGGCCATGCAGCACTTTCTCCCGGAGGGTGTTCCGAGGACAGCAGAGGACTTCGACCGTGTGTTTGACGCTCACCGGGGCGACTTCATCCCGGCTCTGGAGCAGGCAGACGAGCGGTTGTATCAGGCCATGTCCGGTTACCAGAAAGTGGCGAAGCAGTTGAAAGGCAAAATCAATCTGGCCCTCGCCAACAGCATGGCCGATCTGAAATTTCAGCTACAGAACCTTGTCTATCCCGGATTTCTGGTGGAAACACCGCCTGAGTGGCTGGCGGAATTCGGGCGTTACTTCGAGGCGGCTCTGATTCGGCTGGAGAAAATGTCCCGGGAAATGGGCCGGGAGCGGGAGTTTCTTCACACCATTGAGCCGCTCTGGTCCCGCTACGCGGTGAAGCGGGACGAACAACAGCGGCAGGGGACCCGGGATCCTGAATTGGTGTTGTACCGCTGGATGCTGGAGGAGTTCCGGGTGTCGTTCTTTGCCCAGCAACTGGGCACGGTGATGACCGTGTCGGTGAAACGTCTGGACCGGCAGTGGGAAAAAACCAGAGTCTGAGAAAGGCAGACTGCACCAATCCGGTGCTACTGACTGATAGCCGACGGGCAAAACCCCGATACTGTGTTAGTATTTCTGGCAGTAGGTCAATGAACGAATCAGACGGGACGCCAGTCATCCCGTTTTCACAATCATGACGTGGGGTTAGCGTGATTAAAGCCGTTATTAGCGGGACCGGTCTCTACACACCGCCAGCAACCATTGATAATGACGAACTGGTCGAAGCCTTCAACCAGTACGTTGAACTGTTCAACGCGGAGAACGCAGACGCCATCGCCAATGGCGATGTGACGCCGCTGCAGCCATCGTCCTCCTCGTTTATCGAGAAAGCGTCCGGCATCAAGCGCCGACATGTGATCGACAAGGATGGCATTCTCGATCCCAAACGCATGAAGCCCTATATTCCCGATCGCAGCAACGAGGAGCCCTCGGTGCAATGCGAAATGGCTGTGACTGCTTGCCGTGAGGCCCTTGAGCAGGCGGGTAAGTCGGCACAGGATGTCGATGCCGTGATCGTTGCCTGTTCCAACCTGCAACGGGCCTATCCGGCAGTTTCTATCGAAGTTCAGGAAGCGCTGGGTATCGACGGGTTTGCCTACGATATGAACGTGGCGTGCAGCTCCGCTACGTTCGGCCTTCAGGCGGCCGTCAATTCCGTCGAGAATGGCAGTGCCCGTTCCGTTCTGGTGGTCAGCCCGGAAATCTGTTCGGGCCACCTGAATTTCCGGGACCGGGACAGTCACTTTATTTTTGGTGACGCCTGCACAGCCATTCTGGTTGAGCGCGAAGAAGATACCCGTGAGGGGCAGGGGTTCGAGATCCTCGGTACCAGCCTGAAAACCAAGTTTTCCAACAACATCCGGAACAATTTCGGTTTTCTGAACCGCGCCGATGATTCCGGTGTTGGTAAACCCGACAAGCTCTTCGTTCAGCAGGGTCGCAAGGTGTTCAAGGAGGTGTCGCCGCTGGTTGCCGAGACCATCCAGAAACAGCTGCAAAGCCTGTCCCTCTCGCCGGATGATCTCCGTCGCATGTGGCTGCACCAGGCCAACCTGAACATGAATCAGCTGATTGCCCGCAAGGTACTGGGTCGCGATGCCACTGAGGAAGAGGCACCGGTGATTCTGGATGAGTACGCAAACACCAGCTCTGCCGGTTCGATCATCGCCTTCCACAAAAACAAGGATGACCTTGTCAGTGGTGATCTGGGGGTAATCTGTTCTTTCGGGGCAGGTTATTCCATCGGCAGCGTGGTGGTTCGCCGCCGATAGGAGTGAGCTGGGTCAAGACGTTGCCAGTGCCCTGAGGGTGTCTGGCAGCGGAGCCGATGAGCGCGTCTTTCGGTCGAACCAGACGATTTTTGCATAGCCCTCCGCATAGACGGCGCCGGTGTCGACATCTGTCAGCAAATGGTAGGTGTCGAGACTGGTGTTACCTGCCTTGTCAGCGTATGTTTTCACCTCAACCGTTGCCGGGTGGTTCAATTCCTTTAGAAAGGTAGCGCTGGTCTTTATAATGACGGGGCCGGTCGGCTCGTCAGGACCGCCGAGCTCCAGTGAGGCCAGCCAGACAATGCGCGCTTCCTCAAAGAATCGGAAGTAGACTGTATTATTGGCGTGGCCGTATGCATCCATGTCGCCCCAGCGGAGCGGCATGGTAATCGTGTTTACAAGATTTCCCGGTACTGACATCGGTTTCTCCGGAACAATGGTTTAATAATAAAAAGAATAGCGCCGGTATTTTCGACGAATTGAAACGAATTAAACAACCCAAGAGCAGATAATGAAACACATTTTTATCCGGCGCCGGCTGATTACGCTCACCATGTTGTTATCCCTGGCTGTATTCCTTCCAGTGGGCCAGGCTACCGCACAGACTATGCAGGAACCTGCGCCAGAAGGCTCTGTTCCGGTTGACCCGAAAGACCCCTGGGAGAACTGGAACCGCAAGGTGTACACCTTCAACGAGACCATTGATCGCTGGTTCCTGAAGCCGGTGGCACAGGCCTACAGAGACTTCACCCCGCAGATTGTTGACCGTGGCATTACCAATTTCTTCAATAACCTGACCGAACTCCGAAACTTCACCAACAGCGTACTGCAGCTGAAAGGGGAGTCGGCCGTGGTTGCGGTAGGGCGCTTTACCTACAACACGACCTTCGGTCTGGGTGGTCTGATTGACGTGGCAACCGCCTTTGACCTCCCGGAGCGGCCGGAAGATTTTGGTCAGACACTGGGTTACTGGGGCGTGGGTTCAGGACCCTACCTCATGCTGCCTTTTCTGGGGCCTTCAACCCCCCGGCATTTTACCGGGTTCATGACCGACGGCTTTGCGCTACCGTCGGCCTGGGATGAAGTTGACAGCCCTGAAGTTTACTATGCCCGTGCGCTGCAGATAGTGGACCGTCGGGCAGATCTCATTCCCGCTGAAAGCTTTATCTCGGGCGACAGCTACACGTTTGTTCGAAACGCTTTTCTGCAACGTCGGGAATTCCTGATTAACGACGGGAAAGTGGTCAACGACCCGTTTGCCAGTGGCGACGATGAAGATCTGATGCTGGATGATTTCTGAGTGTCATCCGGTTTGAAAGGAGGTCAGCGGTGCTCAAGGATCCAAGAATAGCCAAATTCCGGAAAATGCTGGCCGAGGCGCCAAACTACGAAGTGTGGAAGGCCGCGGCCCTGGAGTTGGACTTCCTGGAGGGCAACGCTGAGTGGAAAGAGGATTTCGCCTCCGATCTCTACCACTACGAAGTCATCTACGACCGGCTGAGCAACCTCAAACAGTATCGCCAGCAGAATGATGTAGAACGGCTCAAGCGGGCCCTTCGGGAGGGCCTCCACCATGACCTCGGGAATATGGGCAACCCGGCGCTTTATACGCGATCCCGGGTTGGCACCAAACATCTGATCGAGGAATACATTACCCAGGTCTGTGAATCGCTGGATTACCTGTGTGATGAACCGGTGCCCGGTTTCCCCGTTGCCGACAAACTTCAGTTCTTCCGGGATACGCTTACAAGCTATGGCCGGCCGGCACTTTTGCTCAGCGGCGGCGCTACATTGGGTGTGTTCCACTTTGGCGTCATCAAGGCCCTGTGGGAAAAGGGGCTTCTGCCCCAGGTCATTGCCGGTTCAAGTATCGGCGCGGTTATCGCGGGCATTCTTGGAGTACACACAGACGCGGAAATCCCGGAAATGCTGGTGCCCGAGAACCATAACCTGAAAGCCTGGAAATGGCGGGGGCTGCTCAGTGCGGTGCGTGGGGATGGCCTCATGGATCAGGAAGAGCTGCGCAATTGCCTGCGTGGCAATATCGGTGAATATACGTTTGAAGAGGCTTACCAGCGTACCGGCCGTTCGATCAATGTGAGTGTTTCACCAGTGCAGGCCCACCAGAAGGCTCGCTTGCTGTGTGGATACACCTCGCCTTATCTGATGGTCTGGAGTGCGGTTTTGGCCAGCGCCGCGGTTCCCGGTATTTTCCCGCCGGTTACCCTGATGAAAAAAGACATTCAGGGTAATACGCTACCGTATATGCCGCGCCTGAAGTTTGTGGATGGCTCGGTCGTCAGTGATTTGCCAATCGAGCGGTTGATGCACCTGTACGATGTCAATTACACCATCGTGAGCCAGACCAATCCCCACGTAGTCCCTTTCCTGAGCCAGCGGGGGCTGGATGAAAAACTGTCCCTCGGAAATCTGCCCATGCATCTGTTGAAATCCGAGATACAGTTTCATGGCCAGGGCGTGTTCGATTACCTGCGAAAACGGGTAAGGCCGGAACTTCTGCGGCAGATGTCCGGTCAGTTGTACACCATTATGGCTCAGCGTTACTCGGGAGACGTGACCATAGCTCCGTCGTATTCCTTCAAGGATTACAGCAGGATGCTGGCGAATCCGGATCCTGCTTACGTGCGGCAGATGATTCTGGCTGGCGAGCGAGCGACCTGGCCGAAGATCTCCATGATTCGCTCCCACGCCCGTATATCGAAAACCCTGGAGCGCTGCGTGCGAAGGCTGAAGCAACAGAACCGGCGCACGGCCGAGCTCAGGCTGATCAGCAACGCGGATTCCGGTACGTCCTGATATGTATTACGACTTTTTCGGCTTTCGCGAACCGCCGTTTTCCATTGCCCCGGACCCTCGTTATCTATATCTCAGCGATCGCCACAAGGAGGCCCTGGCGCACCTGATGTACGGAGTCCAGGGGCAGGGCGGTTTCATCGTAATCACTGGTGAGGTGGGAACAGGAAAAACAACGGTTTCCCGGTGTTTTATCGAGAATGTTCCCGATCATGTGGATATCGCGCTGATCCTCAACCCGAGGCTCTCTGCGCGGGAGTTACTGTCCTCCATCTGCGATGAGCTGGAAATCCCCCACGATATCAGTGCCACCATCAAGGAACTGGTTGATCTGATTAACCGGGACTTGCTCAAGGCCCATGCAGCCGGGCGACACAAGGTTCTGATGATTGATGAGGCCCAGAACCTTTCGGCCGAGGTGCTGGAACAGTTAAGGCTGTTGACCAATCTCGAGACGGCAGAGAAGAAGCTGCTGCAGATTGTCCTGCTTGGCCAGCCTGAACTGCAGGAAATGCTGGCACTTCCGGAATTGAGACAGCTGAATCAGCGGGTCACAGCACGCTATCACCTGGACGCCATCGGTCGGGATGAGCTGGCGGCCTACTTGAAATACCGCCTCAGTGTTGCCGGCATGCGGGGTGATATCTTTTCGCAGCGGGCGGTGAATCGCCTCTATCGCGAGAGCCAGGGCATACCCCGCCTGATCAACCTGATCAGTGACCGCGCATTGTTGGGCGCCTATGCCGAGGGTGAGCATGAGATTACGCCCGAGCATATCCGCCAGGCGGCAAAAGAAGTACGTGGACAATCCCTCGGCCCCACGCCCTCACGGGCTCACCAGTCACCAGACAGATCCCAGTACCTTATCGTTGCGGCTTCGATTCTGGTGGCCATCATCGGCACCGCCTGGCTTATTGAGCGTTGGTCACCGGGTGGATCGTTTCTCACCGATCCCTCCTCAGCAGAACCTTTGCAGGGAGCTGTTGAGCGAGTCGAGGAGCAGGAACAGAAACCATTGCAAGAGATCCAGGAAACCGGGTCGGGAGAGTCGTCAGCACCCGTTGAACTTGCCGTGCCAGGTCAGCTTCTGGATTCCGTGGAGGCTTTTCAGGTACTTTTCGGGATTTGGGGGCGCGAATATGAACCTTCGGAAGCGCCCGTTGCCTGCGAATGGGCCAACGAGGCGGGTCTTGGATGCCTGAGTCGTCAGGGTAGCCGCCGAAGCCTCGAGTTTCTGGATCGCCCGGCGATGCTTCAGTTGCAGGATGAGGCGGGTAACCGGGGGTTTGTCGTGCTCCGCCATCTGGATGGCGATACCGCAGACATCGCCTTGCCCTCCGGCAATCAGACTGTATTGTTTGCCAGTATCGAGCGCTATTGGTTCGGGGAGTATCGGGTTCTGTGGCGCCTTCCGGAATACCTGACGGGCGACGGCTTTTACAGCAATGGCGGGGGCGAGCAACTCTGGATTGGTGCGCGAATGATGGATCTGGCGGACCGTTTCAGTAATTCCCGTGCTGAAAGTGACCGGGTGAAACGGCTGGATTCCGAAGAGCAGGTTCGCTGGTATCAGTCATTGCGAGGGCTTACCGTCGATGGGATCGCCGGAGCCATGACGATTATCCAGATCAATAACGACCTGGAAGCTAACATTCCCCGTCTCAAGCCTCTGCAGTCCGAAGGTCGCCGGCAAGTTGAAGGTCGAGAGTAATTATGTCGTACATTCTTGACGCATTGCGGAAATCCGAAACTGAACGGAGGCAAGGGCGCGTACCGGACCTTGGTCAGCAGGTACAGCTGATCCATCGCCCGAAGAAAAAGCGGTGGTCGCCGGCTGCCTGGGTGTCTCTTGCACTCATGCTCAATGCCGGCGTCCTGGCCTTTGTCTTCTGGCCGGGAGCGCCGTTGCCCTGGGTTTCCGAGTCGCAATCCGAGACATCTGCGGCCTCGGCCAGAACGACAGCTCCTGAACCTGATGCGGTGGCGCCTGCGACAGAGCCAGCGCCGACATTGGAAGATCCCGTTGCACAAACGGGGACCATCCCTGAGCCCGATGCGGGCGAGGCGACGCCGGCGCCGATCGCTTCGGAACCTTCCCCATCACAAAGCCGGGAGCGGGCGACCGTTATCGTTCCCTCATCCGCAAATGCCGAAACTGCTGCACCAATGGTGCAGCCCGAGCAGGCAGGCAGAGTGCCACATCTGGTAGAGTTGCCGCTCTCATTTCAGAAGAGCGTTCCCGATTTGACCTTTAACAGCCATATCTACTCGTCATCCCCTGCATCGCGCCGGGTCATGATTAACGACACCTACCTGCGAGTGGGCGACGTCTTCGAAGGCTTGCGGGTAGACGACATAACGGAAGAAGGGGTGGTTCTGAGTCGTGACGGGCGCCGTTTTCGGGTTGGCGTTGTTCGGGACTGGGTGAGCCCTCGCTGATGGCGCTGACCGACGAGATCAAGCAATCGATCCAGCAGGGATATCGGGATGTGCTGGCAGGCAAGGATATTCGGGCGCGCTATGGGCAACGCCTGATGATTGCGGAAATCGCCAGATACATGGGCGACATCACCGAGAACGATGGCCAGCGAACGTCCCCTGCCTCTGCCTGTGTGGTCGAAGCCGGGACCGGGACAGGCAAAACCCTGGCCTATCTGATCGCTGCCATCCCGGTGGCCAAAGCCCTCGGCAAAACCCTGGTTATCTCCACCGCAACCGTGGCCCTTCAGGACCAGATTGTGCTTAAAGATCTCCCGGACCTGAAAAAGCACAGCAAGATGGATTTCAACTGGACTCTGGCCAAAGGGCGGGGGCGCTATCTCTGCATGTCCCGGTTGGAAGCCCGACTGCACGATGAAGGCAATACCGACAGCGACACCATGCCCCTGTTCCTTTTGGATGGGCCGAAAAATGAAGAACCGGGCACCCGGGCCTTTTTCGAAGAAATGCTCGCCAGTTATGGCTCCCGCGAGTGGGACGGTGACCGTGACCACTGGCCGGAACAGATACCGGACGACGTCTGGCGACAGGTAACCACGGACCACCGGCAGTGCACCAACCGCCACTGCAGCTATTTCGACAGTTGCGCGTTTTTTGATGCCCGTAAAGACCTTGATGATGCCGATATCGTGGTGGCTAACCATGACCTGGTTCTGGCCGACCTTGCCCTGGGCGGCGGTGCCATTCTGCCGGAGCCGGAGAACGCCCTCTATATTTTCGACGAGGCTCATCACCTTCCGGACAAGGCCCTGAATCACTTTGCCGCGTCGCTGCCACTCAATGCTACCCGGCAATGGCTGAAGCAGCTTTCCCAGGCGCTTGTGAAAATGCAGCCTTATCTGGCAGCCGGCACCCAGGCCGCCAAGTCCCTGGATCGCATCAGTTCTGCGTCGAGAGAGGTAGACCTGGTCCTCAACCGGGTTTACGAAGAAGCCGAGCAGAATACCGGCTGGGAGTTCAATGAGGAGCGACGGACGGCGCAGTGGCGTTATCCGGAAGGTGAATTGCCGGAGGCGATGGCCGAGCTTGCAGCCGAAAGCCGGATTGCTACCGCTAACATGGTCCGGCAACTGGGCGTTCTGGCGGACGAGTTGCAGGGCGCCTTTGACGAGCGCAAGGAGCATGAAATCGACCGGGAAACCGCCGAAGCCTGGTATCCGGTGATAGGCTCCTTTCACGCCCGGGCAGAGGACCAGTTGCGGCTCTGGACAGCCTGGTGCGACCCGGGCAATGCCAGTCCCCCCGTGGAAGCTGAAACCAACAGCGAGACAGGTGATGAGCCAGAAGCCAGGCCGAAAACGCAGAGAAGCCCGCCCCCAGCCCGATGGTCAGTACGCCAGCGCTGGGATCACGCCGAAGACATCACTCTTTACAGTTCACCGGTACTGGCAGACAACCTGTTGTATTCCAGGCTTTGGTCTCGCGCTTACGGCGCCGTGCTCACCAGTGCGACCCTGACTGCACTTGGTCGGTTCGATCGCCTGAACGCGCGGGCTGGATTGCCCCAGGGCAGCCGCTTCCTCGTGGTTCCCAGCTCTTTCCGTTACGGCGAAATGGCAACGGTGGAGGTGCCTGCGATGTCTGCCATGCCAACGGATGACGGCTTCGCCGATGAGCTTGTAAAACGACTACCGGACCTCTGGGCAGGCGAGAAGGCGACTCTGGTGTTGTTTACGTCCCGTCGTCAAATGCAGCAAGTGCGAGACGCGTTGGCCCCGGATTACCCGGACCTCATTATTACCCAGGACGATATGGCCAAGGGCGAAGTGCTGAGGCAGCATTGCAGCAGGGTGGATGAAGGCCGGCCGAGTGTCCTGTTCGGCGTTGCCAGTTTTGCAGAGGGTATCGACCTTCCAGGCAAGTACTTGCACCACGTCGTGATTACCCGTTTGCCATTTTCGGTGCCGGATGATCCCATTGAGGCGAGCCTGGCCGAGTGGGTGACGCAGCGGGGCGGCAATCCGTTTATGGAAATCACCGTTCCGGACGCGTCCATCAAACTCGTCCAGGCGGTTGGTCGGCTGCTGCGGACCGAGCAGGATACTGGAAGAGTGACGATCCTGGATCGCCGCATTATTGCCCGCCGGTATGGTCAGCTGTTGCTGGATGCATTGCCACCCTTCCGCCGGATCATCGAACACTGAATCCCACCAGAACCGTTCAGCCATAAAAAAAGAGCCAGCCCCTTTGGGGTTGGCTCTCATCAAGGGGTTCTTTCGAACCCGGGCGTCGAAACAACGCGGAACAAGAAATCTGAAGGCCTGAAGTTTCAGAATTCCTGGTGAGGTTTCCCTCACCGTTGAAAATATAATAGGGGATTAGAGGGCGTAGCCGGATCGTCCAAAGGGCGTAGCGGGTTTAAGTTGTTGGTGCAAAGTGTGAGGTGCATCACGTTTTTTGGCTCGAAATCAGCCTTGCAGCAACCCCAGTTCCCGGGCCCTGGCCAGAGCCTCGGTTCTGCGGCCAACGCCGAGCTTTCCATAAAGGTTGCGAATGTGGGCCTTCACCGTAGCCGGGGCAACGTCCATTTTTGCGGCAATTTCCTTGTTGGCGTGGCCCGCATGAATGAGCGCAAGCACTTCAAGTTCTCGCTGGCTGAGAGGTTCAGGCAGTGTTTCGGCGTTGAGTGTCGTACGACCGTGCTCACCAGAAATAGCACTGGCTTTTGTTTCAGAATGGCCCTTGCCAGACCGGCGCTGATCGAGAAGCATTTTCCTGACGCTGGCGTTCCAGCTTCCCGGTTCATCCAGTGCTGGCAAACCAAGGAGCAGGGCACGCAGATCCGGGCTTTCCTCCGCAAAGAGCCTCAGGAATCCGGCCTCGCCGGCGAGTTCTATCGCGCGGGTCAGCATTTGCTCCGATTCATCGGTCCGTTCCTGCTTCGCCAGGGCCTCGCCATAGACCAACAGAATTTCCACCAGGTGTCTGTTGTGGGCGTTGCGTTCAGCCGGTTGCAAAAGAGCGCTGAGTATTTCCTGGGCCCGCTCGGGCTGATCCAGTGCCACCAGCACTCGCGCCTCGCTAATACGGCTTTGTTCAAGATGAAGCGGATTGGTGAACTCGGTATCGGCTCGGGAATCCAGGCAGGCCCGGGCTTTTTCCGGATGGCCTGAAGCCAGGTAGCAGCGTGCCAGAAGGGCAGTGCTTGCGGGTGGCTCGAACACGATTTGCTCTCGCCGCTTGCGGGCGGTCTGGGATGCGTCTTCGAGCGCGTCAATCGCGTCCTGGAGCCTGCCCTCGCTGAAAGCCAGGTGACCACGCACGTACTGAATGATCACGTGCTGGCCCGGTTCGGTGCCCCGCTCAACATGTTCGAGCAGCGGTTTCAGGTGCGTGGCTGCTAGCTGGGGGTGATTTCGTTCGCGATGAATCTCACAGAGTGTACTGTTCTGCCAGCATGAGATGAGTCTTGGCTGGGTTGGGTCCGCATAGTGTTTGTCCACCCATTGCCTTATCTCGGTGCAGGTTTCCAAAGCCAGATCGATATCGCCGCGATTGTATTGAATCCACGCCAGCAGGCCGCCACTGGAAAGAACCGTACTGGGTTTATGTTCGACCTGTCCGTAGCGGACTGCCGATTGGAGCGCGTCTTCGGCTTCGGTGAGTTCACCCTTGCCGTAGTAATCCAGGCCCAGGCCGTAATAGGTCACCGACTTTAGCGGTATGCGAGTGTGATCAATCTCCCTGAGCACCTGTCTTGTGAGATCTGCGGCGCTCTTGTCGTCACTCCGGGTGCGAGCCAGATAGGAGCGCATCAGCGAGATCTCACTTTGCAGCCCGAGGGCCCCTTCGGCATCCGGATGGGAGTCCGCCACCTGCCGGTCCAGAAGATCCTCCAGGCCGGACAGCAGCGGCTCCAGACTATCCATTCGGTTGGCAAAGAACAGCCCCCAGATCCGGAGCATCTGGAGTTGCGGATTGTCGATGACAAGGTCCTGTGGCAGGGCATCAATCCAGTCCAGCACGGGGAGGTGATATCCGCCATGGATCAGGTTGTTGCCGTGCTCGGCGAGCACCCGGGCAAGCCGGGACCAGTCCTCCTGTCGGACGATCTGGGCAATGGCTTCCTGCACGTGGCCATGGGCCAATAACCAGTCCACCGTCCGGTGCCAGAGTCGCGCGGCCGAGTCAGGATCTTGGTGACTTACCCTGAGTTGCAGCGCATCCCGAAACAGGTCGTGATAGCGGAACCACTCGTTCCGGGTATCCAGCGGGATCAGGAAAAGATTCTGGCTGAGAAGTTTTTCAAGCAGCTCCTGGCTGTTATCGGACCCACGGATCGAATCACAGAGGGACGCACAGAGCCGGGGGCAACAGGCCGTTTCAAGCAGAAAGTCCGACAGCTCCCGGGGTTGCTGCTCAAGTACTTCGCTCAGCACATAATCGCTGATGTGGCGCTCATCCAGATTTATCTGGTTTCCACTCGTGCTGGCGTCCTTTCCGGACAATGCGGAAAGCTGCATGGCAGCGACCCAGCCTTCGGTTTTGCGGTAAATCGCGTGGACATCCTCGTCGGCGATATCAAGGCCCATGGTGTCGTGAAAGAACTGACGGCATTCGTCTTCAGAAAAGGCCAACAGGCCAGGGTGGATGTCCTGGATCCACCGACGGACGCGCCAGCGGGCCAGGGGCAGTGGCGGTTCGGTTCTGGACGCCAGGGTTATCAGAACACCCGGCGGAAGATAATCAATGAAATAGGCGAACTGCCTGTGAATGGCAGGGTTGCCAATGAAGTGGAAATCGTCCAGCACCAGCGACCACGGGCTGTCATCATGAGCCAGTGTGTTGATCAGGCCGGTAATGGCCTCGGTAAACGTGTCATCTGAGTGGTGAGCCAGTTGTTTGCGCAAATCGGACGCGCCGGTCAGCCCGGCTTGCTCAAAAGCTCCTATCAGGTACTGCCAGAATCGCCGGGGCTCATCGTCGTGTTCATCCAGAGAGAGCCAGGCGCTAGGGGAGGAAACTCTAGAACACCATTGCGAAACCAGAGTGGTCTTGCCAAACCCGGCCGGCGCAATCACCAGATTCAGTCTTTTCGGAGCCCGGGACTCAAGCAAGGCACTCAGCCGCTCACGTTTAACCGCGCGCGAGTCTGACGTTGGCCGAAGAAACTTTGTGGTGAGCAGCATGGGTTCCCTGAGAACTGGAGTGTTGATGTGCCCAGACAAGGCATTACGGATTGTGTCCTTTGTATTGGCCAAGTCAAGGGTTGGAGGGGCTTTTCATAGCCTCAGGGTTTTATCAGGGGCTGCGCAAATGCGATTTTGGTCTAAACTGTGTAAAAGCAGTTGCCTATATTAAAAAAGAATGAAAATCTGTATTTTTATGCGTATTCTTCAACAAGGTCCTTCGATCTCCAGGGAGCAGCAGATTCAATGAAACTACAACAGTTGCGCTATATCTGGGAAGTTGCGCATCACGACCTGAATGTCTCAGCAACCGCCCAGAGTCTGTTCACGTCCCAGCCGGGTATCTCCAAACAGATCCGCCTGCTGGAGGACGAGCTGGGGCTTGAAGTATTTGCCCGCAGCGGCAAGCATCTCACCAGAATCACACCGGGCGGCGAGATCATTATTCGCGAGGCCGGCGAAATCCTGCGGCGGGTTGAGGGCATCAAGAAGATTGCCCAGGAATTCAGTAACCAGCGAAAGGGTGATCTCAGCATCGCCACCACGCATACCCAGGCCCGTTATGCACTGCCCCCGATTATCAGTGGTTTTATAGAGGAGTACCCGGACGTCTCCCTGCATATGCATCAGGGGACGCCAATGCAGATCTCCGAAATGGCAGCCAGCGGGGCGGTCGATTTTGCCATTGCGACAGAGGGCATGGAGCTGTTTAACGACCTGATCATGATGCCATGCTACAAATGGAACCGGAGCGTCATCGTGCCGAAGGATCATCCACTGGCGAAACTGCCGGAACTGACACTTCCGGAGCTGGCAGAATACCCGCTCGTGACTTACGTGTTCGGCTTTACGGGGCGCTCGAAACTGGATGAGGCGTTCCAGTCCCAGGGACTGACACCGAAAGTGGTATTTACGGCAGCAGATGCAGACGTGATCAAGACCTACGTCAGGTTGGGGCTCGGTGTTGGAATTGTCGCGAGCATGGCATTCGATCCAAAAACGGACACCGACCTGGTTGCGCTCGACGCCCGCAAGCTTTTCCGTCCCAGCGTCACACGACTCGGGTTCCGAAAGGGGACTTTCCTGCGGGGCTATATGTATGACTTCATTCACCGTTTCGCGCCCCATCTCACCAAAGAAAAGGTGGACGAGGCGGTTTCCCATCAGGGCAGCCGGTCTGAAATCGAAGAACTGTTCAAGGATGTCGAGCTGCCCACTCACTAAAAGGTGAATGGGCAAGAGGCGCCCGGGTTATTCCCGGGCGATCAGGTTGCCGGCATGGAGGCCGCATTCTTTCTGGGTGGCTTCTTCCCACCACCAGCGGCCTTCACGTTCATGTTGACCAGGCAGGACAGGACGGGTGCAGGGCTGGCAGCCGATGCTGACAAAGCCTTTCTCATGCAGTTTGTTGTAAGGCGCCTCGGACATACGGATGTAATCCCACACCTCTTTTGATGTCCAGTTTGCAAGTGGGTTGAACTTTACCAGTGTCTTTTCATTGGTCGAGAAGGCGGTATCTTCCTGGATAACCGGGACGTCATTGCGAGTTCCGGGGCTCTGGTCTTTCCGCTGTCCAGTGATCCAGGCGTCCACGGTCGCCAGCTTGCGGCGAAGGGGGTTGACCTTGCGAATGCCGCAACACTCACCGTGCCCATCTTCATAGAAGCTGAACAGGCCCTTTTTGTTCACCAGATCCTGAACTTCGTGAGCATCCGGAAACAGAACTTCGATCTCGATGCCGTAATGCTTCCGCACGCGCTCGACAAACTCATAGGTTTCCGGATGCAGACGCCCGGTATCCAGGGTGAATACCCGCAGGTTGTCGGTGAGCTTGTGCGCCATCTCAATCAGTACCACATCTTCCGCACCGCTGAAGGAGATCGCGATGTTGTCGTACTGTTTCAGGGCGGCCTTGAGAATCGAACGGGGGCTCTGGCCTTCGAGCTCTTCCCGCAAGGTTTGAATATCGGTCATGGCCCGGGATTGCCTTATCTTGATGTGCAAAAGGATCTAAACGTGCGAAAAGGCTACCATTAAATGCCTCATATCCTGAAGGAATGACGATCTATATGGTTATTCCGCGCTTAAAAGTCAGGGGTTACACTTCTACGATGCAATCCCGCCCGGTTTTTCTTATCATACGCTCCGAATAGCGGCACAGACGGACAAACCGACGTTGCCCTTAACCAATTGAAGCAGGAGATCGTTGTGGAACTGGCATGCCTTGACCTTGAAGGAGTATTGATCCCGGAGATCTGGATCGCGTTCGCCGAAAAGACCGGCATTGAAGAGCTCAAGGCGACCACCCGCGATATTCCGGATTATGACGTGTTGATGAAGCAGCGCCTCAAGCTGCTGGACCAGCACGGCTATGGCCTTCCGCAAATCCAGGAAGTGATTGGCGAGCTGGACCCGCTGCCCGGCGCCCGGGAGTTTCTGGATTGGCTGCGCGAGCGTTTTCAGGTTGTGATTCTGTCCGACACCTTCTACGAATTCGCGATGCCCCTGATGAAGAAGCTGGGTTATCCGGCACTGCTTTGTCACAAGCTGGAAGTTGCAGACGACGGCCAGATCACCAACTACCTGCTGCGCCAGCGCGACCCTAAGCGACAGTCCGTGAGGGCATTCCAGTTGCTGAATTACCGCGTGATTGCTGCCGGTGATTCCTACAATGACACTACCATGCTGGGCCAGGCCGAAGCCGGTATCCTGTTCCATGCGCCGCAAAACGTAATCGACGAGTTCCCGCAGTTCCCTGCAGTGCATAACTTCGAGGATCTGAGGCAGGAGTTTCTCAAGGCCAGCGAGATCCATAACCCCTGATTGGAGGACTGAAATTGGGGTCAGAAGAACGCTCTCTTCTGCCCCCATGTTCACCCGAACTCACTTCAGTCGATCACCAACTCTTCCAGAAACCGCATTAAAGAGCCGACTTTTGCGAGCGTCTCCTGATATTCAGCCTCGGGATCTGAGTCCGCAACAATACCGCCACCACCCCAGCACCGAATGGTGCCCTCGCCATCACACAGCATGGTTCGAATCGCAATATTGCTGTCCAGAGTGCCATCCAGTCCGCGATAGAAAATCGAGCCGCAGTAGGGACCACGCCAGTGGGGCTCAAGCTCCCGGATGATTTCCATGGCTCGTATCTTCGGTGCGCCAGTGATTGATCCACCCGGGAAGGCGTCAAAAAGGGCCTTCATGGGTGTTACAGCCTCGGCAAGCTCGGCGCGGATGTGGCTGACCAGATGATGAACATTCCGGTAGGACTCCAGTGCAAACAATTTGTCGACTTTCACACTGCCCGGCTTTGCGTTCAGGCTCAGATCGTTGCGAAGTAAGTCGACGATCATCAGGTTTTCGGCAAGATCCTTTTCAGAGCCCTCCAGTTCTGTGGCGTAGGCTGAATCGCTCTCCGGAGTGCCGCCCCTCGGCCGCGTACCCTTGATGGGGCTGGTGGTGACGGTGCGATCGTGAATTTCAAGAAAACGCTCGGGGGAAACTGACAGAATGGATGCCTCGCCGGCGCGGATGAAGCCGCTGTAGGGCGTAGGGTTAGCATCCGAAAGCGCCTGGAATGCTTGCCAGGGATCCCCCGTGAAATGGCCGGAAAATTCCTGGGAGAGATTCGCCTGATAACAATCTCCGGCCTCAATGTATTGGCGAACCCTTTCTACGCTGGCCCTGAAGGCACTCGGTGTTTGCCTGGGCTGAAATCGGGAAAACATAGACCATCCGGTGGTGGCTGCGGGTTCGTCCGAGCCCAGCCACTGCTCCAGCAGATCCCGTGTCTCACCAGGGCACTTCGGATGAATCCAGAGCCAATATTGATCTGTCTTGCGATTGTGACTTGCCGTCCAAAGATAAAATCCTGCAGACATAAGGGGAGCATCCACAGATGGACAGAGCTGCCTGAGACGGCTTTCCCTGACATACCCGAGCTCATAACCGAGGAATCCAATCCACCCGCCGGACAGACATTCCGGGTTGGGTTCCTGTTCGATCTGGAACTGACGGACGAGGCTTTCCATGCTCTGGGCAAGCTGATCGGAGCAGAAATCCGGAGGCACAGGGTATTGGAGCACTTCGGTGGCGCGAGCTCTGGCAGAAAAACCGCTGAAGACTCCTCGGGCGGGGCCGTGACCGACACTCCCAATATAGGCGAAATCCGCTTCCCGGCAGGCATAGCTTAGCAGGCGATGGTAGCCCTCCTGATTGAGTTCACGCATGGTTGCCGGGTTCAAGGTTCCTCCGGAATGTTCAAAAAATGATAAACAGCACACAAAATCGGCGTTGTGACTTTTATGGATGCGCTGATCTAATTAACTAACGCTTTATTCAACTGCTGATTATACGGTTGATCGGCATTCTATCCGAGTTGGTAGGGCGTCCCCAGTATAAAAAAACTAAATGGAAGCGCTTGTCCCGAGAGGCAAGGGCAGTCCTTTGCACATGGAGTTTCTATGAATACCTTGCGATTTGGTTATTTAAAGGTCCTTTTTTTGATTCTTTCACTTGTCTGCTTCTCCGCGACAGCGACCTCTCAGGAACACCAGAGTGAAGGTTCCAGTGTTTTATCTGACGGCAAGCTCACAAAAAAGGAGCTGGCTGCAGCCATGTTAACGGCGGAAAAAGATCTCACTTCAATGCTGAAAGCCTCAATGTCCGTTGTAGAGGAAGAAGTAGAGAATTCGGGGATTTTCGGGCCGGGTGCATGGATGGTTTTAAAAGATCGGAAACTCAAAAAAGTGAGGCTCGATGAGGCAGCGGAGAGTGCACCTCCTTCAGCGAAGCTGCAAGTTTTCAGGGCTAGCCTGCGGTCTTTAGCCCGGCACAATAAAATTGATGCCGCGTTAATTGTTTATCCAGGCACCATAACCAAAGAAGGTGAGAAGCAGAGGGTTGTAGTAGTAGAGCATGAACATCGACTGGGCATCTCAGGCTTGAAATTGATTCCTCTTGAGTTAGACGAAGGGGATGTCTCATTTGGAGCTGCTATGTCGCAGGAAAAGTCATTTCAGATCTTTTATGACCAGAAGAAAAAGGGTGCCTGAGTGTCAGGCGCAAGCTGTAGCTTAGTGTTCCGGAACTGTGCGTTCATTCACGGACTCCGACTGTAAAACAATCTTAAATGGAGGTGTGAGGTTACAGAACTTCACAAAAATAAAACTCGGAAAACAATCAAAAAGAGTTTACTCAAGGAGATAATAATGAAAGGCCTGAAGAAACTTGCTCTTGCTACAGCAGTCGCTGCTGCCCCTTTCGCAGCAAATGCAGACCTCAAGGCGTTGGATGATAGCGCAATGGGGAACGTAACTGGTCAGGCAGGTGTAACTATCGAATTGGAAACCCGCGTTTCCATCGGAGAGTTCACCTACACCGATGAAGGTACATTCGCGGTCTCTGACATCGAAATCGGCGGTGCGAACGCTAGTGGTCTGATTGCTACAGACCCAAACACTGGTGACCCCGTTGCTGTGCCGGGTTTGGCAACTCAAAGCAATCTGCTGGATGACCTGAAGATCGATATTGATGTTGCCGCAGATGGCGACGCAGTTATTCATGTTGGCTCAAACACTGGTGCGCCCATCGACTGGGGTATGCAGGTTGGTGAGATGAGCTTACGTGACAATGTGGATGCTTCTTCTGCGACGGAAAACACCACACTGATTTCAGGAATGAAAGCGTGGGGTTTGTTAGGCGCTCTGGATATTCGGGTTGATACCACCGATGTTGCAGCTGGCCCTAACACGGGCACCTTGAATCTGGATGCAGCATTTACTGTCGAGCAGATGGACTTCGAAGTGGATTTCCTGGCAGTGGGTATTACCGGCCTGAGCATTAAAGGTGCGAACGCTGGTGGTCAAACCTACACTGACGCCGAAATTTCAGCCCTTCTGAACGATCCGAACGGCGAAGATCCGGTACTTGAGGGCACCCTTGCGGCGCTAGCTTCTGGCAATAACGGCGCCAACAAATCGTTCGCGGTTGCCCGCCTTGATATATACAAAGGTGACAATCTCGATGGAACCCGTTCAGATGTCTTGCGGGTAGACGTCGACGATGTTCTGATGGACGTAAACATCCAAGAGACTCGTATCGGTGGAACTAATATCGGTACCATTGGTATTGATAACCTGCATATCTCTGACACCACGCTTGCTGTTTACGGTAAGTAATCTTACCTGACGCCAAGAGATTGGTGATACGCCCCGCTCTGCGGGGCGTTTTTATTGGCTAGAAGAAAACTCGGGCCAATAAAAAAACGGCAGCCAATCCTGGCTGCCGTTTTCAAATCGAACCAACGAATTCTTCGTTACTGATCCGGCACCGCAATAGAAAGATCAAACCCACCACCAGGCCTTGGCGTCAAGGTAACCGGCCCTTCATTAATTGCTTGTGGAACCTGGATCTGGTCAATCCCCGGCGGGTTACCAATGCTGAAATTCACATTCTGCCCATCGAACCCAATCCCCAGTTGATCGTTAAGAAACGTCTGTGTAAAAGGCTCTTCCGGAATCTGTGCCTGCTGTCCGAAGATTATCGGTGGAATCGTTGGCGTAAACTCGGCCGGCGGCTGTGCCCGGGCGATTTCTTCCTGGGGCAGGAGCAGGGCGCGCCGTAGAAATTCCTCTTCGGCGTTTTCCAGCGCATCGGTCTTGCCTTCATCAACGTATCGTTGCAGGGCGTCCCGGTAGGCTTCTTCTTCCGCTTCGGTCAGCACCGGTTCGCCGGGGGAAATGGTGAGGGAGCGCAGGATGCGTTGCCGGTCGGCGTCGGATTTCTTCCGCTCTTTGGGTACAACAATAACGGCGGAATCCTTCACATAGGTTTCCACCATTTCGTCTGAGGTCATAGTCTGAACGCCAGCATAGGCAGGTAAAGCAACAACCAGACTGCTGATGGCGCTGGTGAGCAGGTGTCGGCGTTTCATAATCTGGACCCTTGTTGTTTAAAAAATACGCTCCCTGAGTCGAGTATTCGGTTTGTAGGACAGGAATTCAAGCTTGAAGATCCGGGATTGTGATCAGAATCTTTGATTTTTCGGTACTGTTACTAATCACAGCAAAATCATGGTCGAATACCATGAACTTTTTTGGCGTTGCAGGGCCTCAGTGACACTATGAAAAATCCGTTCAGAAACCGATTTCGTCGCTGGATTAACCGACGGATTCCGCGGTCCGATCTCCAGACCTTCAGTCAGAAAAACATCTTCATTCTGCCCACCGGCGCAGGGGTCGTGTTTGGCCTCTTGTTGGTCATCATGCTGTTAACCGGCATCAATTATCAGAACAGCCTGATTTATCTGGGCACGTTCCTCCTGGGTGCCGTTTTTGTCGGCGCCATGCACCAGACCCATCGGAATCTGTCTGGTGTTGAACTCACCCTGATCCAGCCGGGAGAGGGCTTTGCCGGCGATGATATTCCCTTCCGGTTCCGGCTCAGGGCGGGCCGGGACGATGCCATTGCCATCCTGCTTTCCTGTGAGGAATCGGGCCATGCCCCGGTGCATGTCCATTGCGGGCAGGCGCAGGACGTCAGCCTGCCAGTTCATTCCGCTCACCGGGGATACCTGCGCCCGGACAGGATCCGTATAGAAACCCGGTTTCCGTTTGGCTTGCTGAAGGCCTGGTCCTGGATCCGGCCGGTGTCCGCCGGTGTTGTCTTCCCCAGGCAGGTGCCCGCGCCGGAGGCGTTCAGCACCGTTGAGGACGGCGAGGAGTCTGCAGAGGTACGGTCCGTTGAAGGGAACGATCATGCCGATATCCGGCCCTGGCGGGAAGGTGATCTGAGCCAGCGGGTGCTTTGGAAGCGGTTTGCCCGAACCGGGCAGATGGTGGTTGCCGACTGGGAGGGTGAGCAGGGTAGTCCCTACTGGCTGGATTTTAATGCCTATCCGGGCGCGGATTATGAATTGCGGCTGAGTTACCTGGCGTATCTGGTAAACGAACGAGGCCGCAGTGGTGTGCGGTTTGGATTGAATCTTCCGGGGCAGATCATCGAGCCTGATTCCGGACCGGCCCATGCGGCCCGGTGCCTCCGGGTATTGGCAACCTGGGGTGAGGAGCGGCCGCGGGATGCGATGGCTGAGCCCCATGGAACGCGAAAGAAACAAAGAGAGACAACCTCCCAGTGGGTTACGGAGGGGCAGGCTTGAGTTTGATGGACCGCCTTAGAGGCAATGAGTCGGATGAAGGGACAACGACTAATCTGCCTTCCCGGGCTTTGCTCTGGCTGATTGCCAGTTTTGCCCTGTTACTGTCGCCCCAGTGGGACCGTCTGCCCCTGTGGCTGATCGCCGCCTGTGCCGTGTTGGCCGCGTGGCGATGGCTGGCGCAGTACGGGCGGGTAAGGCTTCCCGGCCGCTTGTTACGCACCGGGATCATGCTGGTGCTGATTGGTGTTTATGTCGCAACGGTTCAGGGGCGGTTTACGGTGGACACTGCCGCCTCGTTTTTTGTTCTCGCGGTGGGTCTCAAATGGCTGGAGACCCGGTCAGTCAGGGACTTCTATGTTCTGTTTTTTATCCTTGTCTATCTGGCAACGGTCAATTTTCTGTTCCATCAGGAGATTCTCTGGGCCCTGGTGAATTTCGCCGGCATAGCGCTATTGCTGGTGGGGTTACAGGTGCTGAATGCGCCGGAATTACCCGGGGGAATGACCTCTGGCTGGCGCAGGCTGGGTGGGATGTTTCTGAAGACACTGCCGATTGTGGTTCTGTTGTTTGTGTTTTTCCCGCGGATGTCGCCTTTGTGGAGCGTGCCGCTGGTATCGGGTGAGGCTCGTACGGGCATCAGCGACACCATGCGACCCGGCGATATTTCCAATCTTGCCCAGAGCAGTGAGCGAGCCTTCCGGGTAACGTTCGGAGGCGAGATGCCTGCCTACCGCGACCGGTACTGGCGGGGTCTGATTCTCGATTATCTGGATGGGGAGACCTGGCGCCAGGGCCAGCGCGAGGGTTTTCGCCCTCTTGGTCGGGTTGCGATTGATGGGGGCATAGGAGAGCTGGAATCGAACCAGTATGACGTTCTTCTGGAGCCAACCGATCAGCGCTGGGCGTTCGCACTTGAGAACTCCAGGGCGGTCTCGGACAACGTATTTGAAGACAGTGCCGATCTTTTCAGATTTCGACGTCCTGCCGACAGCCCGGTCCGTTACCGGCTGGCCCTGGAGGGAGAGGCTTCGACGGCTGAGACACAAGGCCCCGCCGAGTTGCGGCGTTACCTTCAGTTGCCCCGGGAAGGCAATCCGAGAGCCCGGGAGTTGGCCCGGGAGCTTCGTCGAAGTATGGGCGACGAGCAGGTGATTCGTGCTCTGTTGCAACGATTCCGTGAGCAGGAATACTTCTACACCCTGCGGCCACCGGCCATGCCCGATGATGGCATTGATTCCCTGTTGTTTGATGCAAAACGCGGTTTCTGCGCCCACTACGCGGGTGCAACCACCTTCGTTTTACGGGCTGCCGGTATTCCCTCGCGGGTTGTGGTCGGCTACCAGGGTGGCGAAACCGGAGCGGGGGGCGATTACCTGATTGTGCGCCAGTATGATGCCCATGCGTGGGTAGAAGCCTATGTCGATGGGCGAGGGTGGGTAAGGATCGATCCTACGGCGGCCATTGCGCCGGACAGGATCGAGTCCGGTCTTCGGGACGCCGTTGCCGAAGAGGGATCCTTTCTGGAGGATAACTGGGCCTCGCCTCAGCGTTACGCCGATGTCGCCCTGGTGCAGTGGGCAAGCCTTCAGCTTGATCGTATCAACTACCAGTGGCAGCGCTGGGTAGTGGGTTACCAGGGGCAGAGCCAGATGGATCTGATGTCCAGGCTGCCAGGTGGTTTCGGCATGCGCGAGCTGGGGTATATGACAGCCGGTATCGTTGGCGCCGGCTTGCTGATCGCCGGGCTGATTTCCGCTTTCCAGATGCGGCGCGGAGAACGACGTGACGCGTTTCGGAGAGTGGTGGATACCTGGCATCGGCTGTGTGCCAGTGCCGGGGTGCCTGTGCGCCATGGTGAAACGCCATCGGTGCTCGCGTCACGACTGGCGAAAGCGGAACCGGCGGCTGCGGATTCGGCGAGGCTTTTTGCCCGCCTGGTCAACAGCCATTACTATAGCGCTGATAAAGACGACGAGGGCGGTGAACAGCTGAAGCGAATGCGCCGCCTGCTCGCCACTATGAAGCGTCAACTACGGAAGCGCCAATTGCGCAGATCAAGGACCCGGACAGGAAGACCTCGTGACTGATATTGCCCAAGACATGCCCTGGCTCAGCCGCGCCTGGCAAACCGTCCAGAGCCGGGTAGCAGAAGACAGGCTCCCGCACGCCCTTATCCTTGCGGGGGAGCGTGGTGTGGGTAAGCGTGCCTGGGCCGGGGCGGTCGGCGGATTGTTGCTGTGTGATAACCGTCTGAACCGGGATTCTGGCCAGCCAATCGCCTGTGGCCATTGTAAGCAGTGCGAGCTCCTGGCCGCTGCCAGCCACCCCGATATCCGGGTTTATACGCCGGAAAAATCCCGCATGGTGAAGGTAGACCAGGTGAGGGCGCTGTCGTCGTTTGCGGTGGCGTCTCCCCAGGTGGCACACCACAAAGTGGCGATCATTGATCGTGCGGATCAATTGAATATCAATGCGGCGAATGCGTTACTCAAAACGCTGGAAGAGCCGCTGCCGGACGTGACCCTGATCCTGTTGCAGGAAAGCGGGCGTCCGGTCCTGCCCACCATTCGGTCCCGATGCCAGACATTGACTGTGCCGGTGCCCGCTAACAGCGAAGCGAACCAGTGGCTCGCGAGCCGTGTTCGGGAGCTGCCCGAGGATGCGCAACCGTCTTCGGAGGTTCTGGCCAAAGCCCTGATGCTGGCGGGGAATGCGCCGAGGCTGGCTCTCGACTATGCCACCGGCGATTTCATTGGTCTGCGGGATACGGCGCTGGAACGGTTCAAGGAATTCATGAAATCCCGGATTCCGGTGGGTGAAGCCGCCAAGGCGTTCAAGGCGATGGGCCTGGAGGACACCCTGTGGTTGTTCGAAACCTGGGCAGCGGATCTGGCCCGCCTGATTGTTGGCGGCAATGCGCGGGACACCGATGCGGCCGATATGCTCGGCTTCCTTGCCAGGACCACTTCCGCCTGGCGGGCCCATGAACTGCTTGATATGGTAAAGGACTCTAGGGCGGCAAGTGTTTATAACGCCAGCCCGGAGCTGGAAGCGAGCCGGCTTCTGATTGCCTGGCAAAAGCTGATGCCGGTCAAACGGCCGGCAGCTTAGTTGCCCGGCCTCCGCCGGATTGCGCCTTTGGTGCCAACAGCTGCTATGATTCCGGAATGAAAGGGATTTTCAGATCCCGAAAATTATTCAAAACGATCTATTAGAAAGGTGTCAGTTATGGGGCCAGGATTTGGCGCGCGCAGTGGCATTCTTACCCTGACGATTAAAGACAAAGCGGTACTTTACGCTGCGTACATGCCTTATATCCGTCAGGGTGGTCTGTTCATCCCCACCCAGAAACAGTACCAACTGGGCGACGAGGTTTTCCTGCTTCTCAATCTGATGGATGAGCCGGAAAAGATACCGGTCGCCGGCAAAGTAATATGGATAACACCCAAGGGTGCCCAGGGTAATCGGGCGGCGGGGATCGGCGTCCAGTTCAACGGGGATGACGAAACCGCCCGTACCAAGATTGAATCCTACCTGGCAGGCTCGCTGAGTTCGGATCGACCAACCCACACGATGTAAGGGTGAAGCCTGCATGAATGATATGGCGATGCTCACGGAAGCTTCGGAAGGCCAGGCAGGGAGAGAACTCACTGGGAAAACCTCTCAGGCCTTCAGGGAGTCTGAGTGGAAACTCAGGCACATCACCCTGGCCGGCCTTAGCTGGCCTGCCGCTACTGATGCCCAAGATAATACACCGATCATAATGCTGCATGGTTGGCTCGATAACAGCCTTACCTTTGTGAAGCTCGCACCGGAGCTGGCGCGACTCGGGCCCGTCTACGCGCTGGACTTCGCCGGGCATGGCCATTCCGGGCACCGGCCAGAGGGGCAGAGTTACCTCTTGATGGACTATGTGGCGGATCTTGCCGAGCTGGTTGAACGCTATTTCCAGGAAACACCGGATGGCAGGATCAACCTGGTCGGGCACTCGCTTGGGGGGATTGTCGGAGCGCTCTACGCGGCCGCCTTTCCGGAGCGAATTCGAAACCTTGTCATGATCGACAGCCTGGGCGCACTGAGCCGTCCGGTTAAGGAAACCATTCCCCAGCTCCGGAAAGCTGTGAAAAAACGCATTGCCGGCTCTGGCCGCCAGGTTGTCTATCCGGATATCGCCACGGCCGCCAAAGCACGGGAGGGCGGGCTGAGCCCGCTCAGCCCCGAGGCCGCGCTGACACTCATTCCGCGCAATATGAAACCCGAGGGAGAGGGCTACGTCTGGCAGACCGACCCAAGGTTACGGCACCCGTCTCCATTGATGATGACCGAAGAGCAGGTGCTGGCTTCGCTGTCTGCTATCGAAACCCGTGTGCTTTTTGTCAGAGCCGATGCAGGACTTCTTTCGTACAGAAAGGATCTGGATAAACGCGCTGACGCTATCGCCAACCTCCAGATCGTTAACGTGCCGGGAGGTCACCATTGCCATCTGGATGGCGAGACCGGGCCGGCTGCAACAGCCATCAGACAATTCCTGGAAAATGAGTAATCGCTTGCTGAAATTACTGTTCACACGTTTCTTGGTTCCGATCCTCGGATTATTGGCTCTGTCTTCCGGTGTGCAGTCTGCTCCGGAGGATATGCCCGAGGCCTATCAACAGTCGACGCTTGAAGATACGGTCTCGATTCAGTCGTCGGGACACCTGGTATTGTTCAGCCCCGTGCGGGAAGTCAATAACGAGATTCGCTCCGAAACCCTGGCCCGCTTGCCCGTGACTGGGGAAGGGCGCCTGTACCGGATTGCCCGAGACTCAAGTCGCGAGGAAGCGCGGGACCACTACCTCGCTCTATTGCGCGAGAGAAACGCCCAGATTCTGTTCGAGTGCTCCAGTATCCGTTGTGGAAGAAGCAACGTATGGGCGAACCAGATCTTTAATCAGGCGGTTCTCTATGGCCGTGATGCAACCCAGGATTATCTGGTGGCGGGCACCGTTGCCGAGGACGGCGCCCGTTGGCTGACCCTCATTTACACGGTGACTCGCGGCAACCTTCGGGAGTATGTGTGGGTGGAGCACCTGCGGGTCGAATCCGGCGCGACCATTCCCGGCTTTGGCACCATGGCCAACCGCGTTGAAGGGCCGATTATTGTTCCCTGGCAAGGCGGTGTAACCTACCGGTTCGACTGGCAGGCAACGGATCGTAGGCGGGTGAATGATCTGGCCCGTGAAGAGGGTACGGTGGTTGCACTGGTGGGCTATTCTGTATTGGAGACTGATGAGTCCTTCAGTGATGCGATGGAGCGTGCCCGCCTGGCTACCGAATCGTTGTCGGAGGTCCTGTCCAAAACGGGTGTCTCCCGGGCTCAACAGGAGATAATCGTTGTGGGGCCGGCAGGTGTCTTCAGTGATCCAGACAGGCAGGGCGACCGGGTAGAAGTGGTGGTGATCTCGAGGTAATGATTATGGGCACATCAAAGGATGACGATCAGGATCCAAAGGACAAGCCCTCAGAGAAAGATCCGCAGGACAACGTCTCGAAGGTCCTGAGCAGCTCTGATGTCTCCGCTACCCGTGCTCCGGCAAACCCGGAAAAAGGCAAAGACCGGAACAAACCGCGCAAGACCGTGGCTCTGACGCTGGGAAGTGGTGGTGCCAGAGGGTATGCCCACATCGGCGCCATCGAAGTTCTGGTGGAGCGTGGCTACGACATCGTTGCTATCTCCGGCTGTTCCATGGGGGCCCTGATCGGCGGTATGTTCGGAGCCGGCAAGATGCAGGACTACAAGGACTGGGTTACCGGTCTGGGCCAGTTCGATGTCCTCAAGCTCCTGGATGTAACGTTCAATTCCGTGGGCGCTATTCGAGGCGAGAAGATTTTTTCGGTTGTAAGGGAAATGCTGGGAGATACCCGGATCGAAAACCTGCCCATTGCCTTTACGGCCGTGGCGACAGATCTGCTCGCCCACAAGGAAATCTGGTTTCAGGAAGGGCCTCTGGATCAGGCTATCCGCGCTTCGGTGGCGATTCCAAGTGTTGTCACACCTCTCGTTCTCAATGGCAGAGTCCTCGTGGACGGTGCCTTGCTCAATCCTTTGCCAATCATCCCGACCATTTCCTCCCACGCTGACATCATCGTTGCGGTCAATCTCAGTGGCGAGGATGACCGCCGTCGACGGATTCCGGACGCTGCGTTTACTCCGGGCGAGGCTGAAAACACGGATATGGACGAGTGGGTGGATACCATCCGTGAGAAGGCCTCGCGCTGGTTTGACTGGGATGCCCTGAAATCCCTGACTGCCCGGAAGCCGGACAACGGTGACAGCCCGGAAGAAAAGATCAGCCGGGCAGTGCACAAGAAAGAGCATCAAAAGCAGACGGAGAAGAAGCCGGCTTACAAGAAGAGCCAGGAAGAGCACGAAACCATCGACTGGGACAAGCTCGGGATCGGCAAATTCGATGTGATGAACCTCACCATCGAGACCATGCAGAGTGCGCTTGTGCAGTACAAGATCGCGGGCTACCCGCCGGATTTGCTGGTGAATATCCCGAAGAATGCCTGTCGGAGCTACGATTATCACAAGGCCCCGGAATTGATTCAGCTGGGCCGTGAGCGGATGGCTGCTGCGCTGGATCGCTTTGAAGAAAGCCGGAACAGCTCCGGGCCTCTGGCTATCTGAACAATTTGTTGGCGGGGGCGGGCTGCAGTCGAGCGGGTAAACAGCGTATAATCCCGCGCTAACACGCTCTTGCACAGGATGTACGTTAGTGACCAGCCCTATTGACGACCTTCACAGCGTTCGGGATTACCTCCGCTACGCCTCCTCTCGGTTTGCTGCTTCGCCGCTGTTTTTCGGGCATGGCACGGACAATGTCTGGGATGAAGCTGTTCAGCTGGTTATGCGTAGCCTGCACCTTCCCCTTGAAAACAACACTCTGTTCCTGGATGCCCGTCTAACGCGGGAAGAGCGGGAGCTGGTACTGGAAAGAATCGCCCGGCGCGTGGATGAGCGCGTACCTCTGGCGTATCTGCTCGGTGAAGCCTGGTTTATGGGCATGCCCTTTCATGTTGACGAACGGGTGTTGGTACCGCGCTCCCCCATTGGTGAATTGATCGAGAATGGCTTTCAGCCGTGGCTCGGAGACAAGCCGGTGGAACGCATCCTTGATCTTTGCACCGGGAGCGGGTGTATTGGCATTGGTGCGGCATCTGTTTTCGGCGAGGCGGAAGTCGATCTGTCGGACATTTCTCCGGATGCACTTGAAGTGGCTGAATCCAATATCGACCTGCACGGAGTCCGCGAGCGGGTCCGTACCGTACAATCCGATGTCTTTGACAATATTGAAGGTCGCTACGACGTGATCGTTAGCAACCCGCCCTATGTGGATGCAGACGATCTCTCCAGCATGCCGGATGAGTACCGCCACGAACCTGAGCTGGGCCTTGCCGCCGGTAAAGACGGGCTCGACATCGCTCACAGAATCATTGCCAAAGCGGCCGAACATCTTACTCCTGGTGGACTACTGGTCGTGGAAGTCGGTAACAGCTGGGTTGCAATGGATGAGGCGTATCCGGATCTGCCACTAACCTGGCTGGAGTTCGAGAATGGGGGCGATGGCGTCTTTCTGATCACCGAGACGGACCTGCGTCAGTGGCAGGCTTCCAGTTAAACTGAATTCTCATAAAAGCTGAACAAGATACTGAATTATGTCGGGAAACTCTTTCGGAAAACTGTTTACGGTTACCTCATTCGGCGAGAGCCACGGGCCTGCGCTGGGGTGCATCATTGATGGCTGCCCTCCGGGACTTGAGCTTTCGGAAGCGGACATGCAGCGGGACCTGGATCGCCGAAAGCCAGGAACATCCCGGCACACAACCCAGCGTCGTGAAGCCGACGAGGTGAGAATCCTGTCAGGCGTTTTCGAGGGTAAGACCACCGGAACGCCGATTGGCCTGCTGATTGAAAACACCGATCAGCGGTCCAAGGATTACTCAAAGATCTCCGAGCAGTTTCGGCCGGCTCACGCTGATTACACCTACATGCACAAGTATGGTGTTCGCGACTATCGCGGCGGTGGTCGTTCGTCTGCCCGTGAGACCGCCATGCGGGTTGCTGCGGGTGCTGTTGCGAGAAAATTCCTTGAGCAGCGCCTGGGTATCCGGATTCGCGGCTATCTGTCGCAGCTGGGGCCCATCAAGGCCGAGAAACTGGATTGGGATCAGGTTCACCAGAACCCGTTCTTCTGCCCGGATGCGGACAAGGTTCCCGAGATGGAAGCTTATATGGATGCCCTGCGCAAGGAGGGGGATTCCATCGGTGCCCGGATCAACGTGGTTGCCGACGGTGTGCCACCGGGTCTCGGCGAGCCGATCTTTGACCGCCTGGATGCGGACCTTGCCCATGCACTGATGAGCATCAATGCGGTGAAGGGCGTCGAGATTGGCGCCGGTTTCGACTGCATTGACCAGAAGGGCACCGAGCATCGTGACGAGATGACGCCGGAAGGGTTCCTTTCTAATAATGCCGGTGGTGTGCTTGGAGGTATTTCCTCAGGGCAACCGATCGTGGCCAGTATCGCATTGAAGCCCACGTCGAGTTTGCGTTTGTCGGGCCGGAGCATTGATGTGAACGGCGATCCCTGTGAGGTGATTACCACCGGCCGTCACGATCCATGTGTCGGCATCCGGGCGACACCTATTGCTGAGGCGATGATGGCCATTGTGTTGATGGACCATTACCTGCGGCATCGCGGGCAGAATGCGGATGTTTCTGTTTCTACGCCGGTGATTGGGCAGCTCTGATTTTGTTTGTCAGGCTTGGTGAAGCTGCTTTGGCGGCACTCACTGCCCAAAAAACGCCCGTGAATACTTCCCTGTAGGGCTTGGTCGCGCCATCCTTGGCGCTCCACATTTTTGGGCAGTGAGTGCCGCCAAAACAGCCGGACTTGCGGGGTATTTCTATCTACTGGCGCCTCTCTAACCTCTATTTCTGGTTCTTCGCCCTCCTTGGCGGGCTCTTGCCGTATTGGTCCCTCTACCTTGCGGGCCAGGGCTTTTCCTACCTCCAGATCGCCACCCTCATGGCGACGATCCAGCTCACCAAAATCATTGCGCCCAGCGTCTGGGGTTGGCTCGGCGACAAGACCGGCCAACGGGTTCGTCTGGTCCGGTTCGGCGCCATCATCGGCTCGCTGTTCTTCGCCGGTGTGTTCATGGAACCGGGGTTCTATGGCCTGCTGCTGGTCATGCTGGCGTTCACGTTTTTCTGGAATGCGATCTTGCCGCTGTATGAGGTGATCACGCTTCGAACCCTGGGCGAGCAGAAAGAGAAATACGGGCGGGTTCGGCTCTGGGGCTCGGTGGGGTTCATCGGAGCGGTTGCGCTGGTTGGCGGTTTTCTGGAACTGGTGCCGATTCAGAATCTCCCGTGGTTGTTGCTTCCGGTGTTTGCGGGCATTGCCGTATCCGCATTTCTGGTGCCTGCGGAGCGAGGTGAGCGAAAGCCGCCGGCTCCGAAAGGCAGTTTAAAGGCCATCGTCACGCACCCGGCAGTGGTGACGTTTTTTCTGATGAATTTCCTGCTGCAGGTTTCGCACGGAGCTTATTACACGTTCTTCAGTATCCATCTGGAGCAGCACGGCTACGGCAAGCTGTCGATTGGTTTGCTGTGGTCGCTGGGTGTTTTTGCGGAGATCGCACTGTTTCTGGTGATGCACCGGTTAACGCGCAATTTCACGGTTCGCCAGATTGCGATCGGCGCGCTCACGCTCACCATGATTCGATGGGTACTGATTGCAGAGCTGACGGATGTTGTCCTCGTCCTGCTGTTCGCCCAGCTGCTTCATGCAGCATCTTACGGCGCGCTGCACGCTATCTCTGTCCAGTACATCCAGGGCTTTTTTGGCAAGCACCATCATGGGCAGGGGCAGGCCCTCTACAGCGGCCTCACCTTCGGTGCTGGCGGTGCGCTTGGGGCCTGGTTGTCGGGCTTCCTGGTGGATGGGTTCAGTACCTCGGCGGCTTTCTGGGGTGGTGCGGCCGCCATGGCCCTCGCAATCGTGATCACCTGGCGAGGCCTTCGGCCGCCGCCAGCCCATGGCGAGGGGTAAAACTCAGGCGCTTTCTTCTTCCTGCACGATGGTGAGTAACGCTTTGGCCGCGTTGCTGAGCTGCCGCCCGGATAACCCGATCCCCCCGAGGACACGAGAAACCGGCTTGCCCACGTCCAGTACCGTAAGGCTGTCGTCAATCATGCGCAGGGGCAGCACACTCCAGCCCAGGCCCACACTGGTCATCATCTTGATGGTTTCCAGGTAGTTGGTTGGCATTTGCGGATTCAGGTGCAGATTCGCCTCCAGAAACAACCGGCTCACAACCCGATAGGTTGCGGTGCTGGTGTCGGGCAATAGTGCCGGGTGGTCTGCTAAGTCTGTAAGCCTCGGATTTTCGAGTGACGCCAGGGGGTGCTCAGCGCCCGCCACAAACACCATCTGGTCCGGCCATTGAGCAAACACATGAAAGCTCGGTTCCATGCTGTCACTCAGCGTCACGAATGCCAGCTCCGCATTACGTTTACGCATCTGCTCGTAGGCGGCATCGGATTCCATGAACTGTAGGTTGATGGACACCTGAGGGTATTCCCGTTTGAACCGTCGCAGCCAATTCGGCAAATGATGCAGACCGATGTGATGGCTGGCGATGATTTGCAGCTCGCCCTCGACTTGCCCAGAGTCCGGCGACAACGCCACCCGGGCGTTGTGAATTTCATCGAGGATCCGACGTGCATGGGGAAGCAAACGACTGCCGGCATTGGTCAGACGAATCTGGCGGTGGCTCCGATCGATCAGGCTGGTGCCAAGCTGGTTTTCCAAGGCGGCCAGGCGTTTCGAGATGGCCGGCTGTGTCAGGTGCAGGATTTCCGCGGCTTCTGAGAAGGAGCCCTGATCGACAATGGTCAGAAAAGCTTTTAATGCGTTTGAATCCATGCATTCGTTCCTGATTTTCAATTTGGCCGAAGGTCCCGAGTTGGAACAGCGTTTTCAAAACACGCCGACAAGCACGTCCATGTGGGCTCGAATCGGGCCATCCCTGGCCCTCTACGGTTTTGAAAACGCTGCTCCAACCCGCTCCCCAGAGTGTGGCCAATATCCGCAGCGCATGGGGAGTATGGAGGGATGAGCCTCCCAAAACCGTGGAGCGCCAGGGATGGCGCGACCGAGCCCTACATGGATGTATTTACGGGCGTGTTTTGGGAGGCTTATCCCTTCATGCGACCTTCTCAGAATCTTAAAGTATTACCATAAGGCATGCGATAGATAAAAAACATGAATTGAGGTTATCCGGTCGCAGGCGGTAAGATACCGTTATCAAACGTCAGAACCAAAAACCCCCAGAGAGTGAGAGAGAACCATGGCGGGCAAAACCTTATACGACAAATTGTGGGACGATCATCTCGTCAAACAGCGCGATGACGGCTCCGCGTTGATTTATATCGATCGTCAGTTACTGCACGAAGTGACATCACCCCAGGCATTTGAAGGCCTGCGTCTGGCGGGGCGGAAGCCGTGGCGGATTGATGCCAACATTGCGACGCCGGACCACAACGTGCCTACCACGGATCGTGATCGTGGTGTCGAAGGTATTGTTGACCCGGTTTCCCGGATCCAGGTGGAAACACTGGACAAGAACTGCGACGAGTTCGGGATTCTAGAGTTCAAGATCAAGGATCAACGCCAGGGCATCGTGCACGTTATCGGGCCCGAGCAGGGCGCAACGTTGCCGGGCATGAGTATTGTTTGTGGGGATTCCCATACATCTACCCACGGTGCTTTCGGTTGCCTGGCTCATGGTATTGGCACCAGTGAAGTTGAGCATGTGCTGGCTACCCAGTGCCTGGTGCAGCAGAAAATGAAAAACATGCTGGTGAAGGTCAATGGCAAGCTGGGTCCGGGCGTTACCGGCAAGGATGTTGTGCTGGCCATCATTGGCAAAATCGGGACTGCCGGTGGTACCGGGCACGCCATTGAGTTTGGCGGCGAAGCCATCCGGGGCCTGAGCATGGAAGGGCGGATGACCATCTGCAACATGTCCATCGAAGCCGGTGCGCGGGTTGGTATGGTAGCGGTTGATGACACCACCATCGAATACGTTCGCAATCGTCCGTTTGGGCCCAAGGGCGGGCAGTGGGATGCTGCAGTTGAATACTGGCGCACCTTGCATAGCGATAGCGATGCAGTCTTCGACAAGGTTGTTGAGCTCGAAGGCTCGGAAATCCAGCCGCAGGTGAGCTGGGGTACGTCGCCTGAAATGGTGGCCGGAATTGATGGCAAGGTGCCCGATCCGGAACAGGAAGCCGATCCGATCAAGCGTGAAGGCATTGTTCGCGCTCTCAAGTACATGGGTTTGCAGCCCAATATGGCGATTACCGATATCAAGCTGGATCGTGTGTTCATTGGCTCCTGTACCAACAGCCGGATTGAGGATCTGCGCGAGGCCGCGGCCGTGGTGAAAGGGCGGAAGGTGTCGCCGATTCTGAAGCAGGCCATGGTGGTTCCCGGTTCCGGTCTGGTGAAAGCCCAGGCGGAGCAGGAAGGTCTGGACAAGATCTTTATCGAAGCCGGTCTTGAGTGGCGCGACCCGGGCTGTTCGATGTGTCTGGCCATGAACGCCGACAAGCTGGGGCAGGGGGAGCATTGTGCTTCCACGTCGAACCGGAACTTCGAGGGCCGTCAGGGCTTTGGCGGGCGTACCCATCTGGTGAGCCCGGCCATGGCTGCTGCTGCCGCAGTAACCGGTCATTTCGTTGATGTCCGTGAGCTGATGAACTGATCCACAGGAGAGAACCATGCGCGCATTGAAGCAACACCAGGGCGTTGTCGCCCCCATGGACCGTTCCAACGTGGATACGGACATGATTATTCCCAAGCAGTTTCTGAAGTCCATCAAGCGCACGGGCTTCGGCCCGAACCTGTTTGATGAGTTGCGGTATATGGATGAAGGCAAACCGGATCAGGATTGTTCCACCCGTCCGATTAATCCGGATTTTGTCCTGAATCAGGACCGCTACAAGAACGCCAGTGTATTGTTGGCGCGACGTAACTTTGGCTGTGGTTCAAGCCGGGAGCACGCACCCTGGGCTCTGGAGGATTTCGGGTTCCGGGTGATTATTGCTCCGAGTTTTGCCGATATTTTCTATAATAACTGCTTTAAGAACGGGTTGTTACCCATTATTCTTCCAGAGGAAATTGTCGATCGTTTATTCCGGGAAGTGGAGCAGAGTGAAGGCTATCAGTTGGCAGTCGACCTGGAAGCCAGGACTGTAACTACCCCATCCGGCGAAACCTTTACCTTTGAGGTGGATGATTTCCGTCGTCATTGCCTGCTGAACGGCCTGGATGATATTGGCGTGACGCTGGAAGATGCTGAGCTGATCCGGTCTTACGAAGATAGCCGCCGTAAAACTGCGCCCTGGCTGTTTGGTGCTGGGCGGTAATAGGCAGTCCGATTACGCTGGCTCTAATTCGACCTGAAGGAATGGAACAAGGAAAAAACATGCCCAGAACTATCCTGATGCTTCCCGGCGACGGTATCGGTCCGGAAATTGTCGCTGAAGCGGAAAAAGTGCTCAACAAGATCAATGATCAGTTCAGTCTCGGCCTGAATTTCGAGTCCGGCCTCGTGGGCGGTGCGGCGATTGATGAAACCGACACACCGCTGCCGGATGAAACCCTCGAAAAGGCCACCAGAGCCGACGCGATCCTTCTGGGTGCCGTGGGCGGTCCTCAGTGGGACAGTCTGCCGATGGCCAAGCGCCCGGAGAAGGGGTTGCTGGGGTTGCGCTCTAACCTGGACCTGTTTGCAAACCTGCGCCCGGCAATTCTTTATCCGCAACTGGCGTCCGCCTCTTCTCTGAAGCCGGAAGTTGTTTCCGGGCTGGATATCATGATTGTCCGTGAACTGACTGGCGGCATCTATTTTGGTCAGCCGCGCGGTATGCGCGAACTTGAGAGCGGAGAGCGCCAGGGTTACAACACCTACGCCTACACAGAATCGGAAATTCGTCGTATCGGGCGGGTGGCTTTTGAGGCCGCGCAGCAGCGGGGCAAAAAGCTGTGCTCCGTGGACAAAGCCAACGTGCTGGAAGTGACTGTTCTATGGCGGGAAATCATGAACGATCTCCGCCGGGAATATCCGGACGTGGAGCTGTCTCATATGTACGTGGACAATGCCGCCATGCAGCTGGTCCGTGCCCCCAAGCAGTTTGACGTGATTGTGACTGGCAACATGTTTGGTGATATTCTTTCGGACGAAGCGGCTATGCTCACCGGCTCGATCGGCATGTTGCCATCGGCGTCGCTGAACTCCGAAAAGCAGGGCATGTATGAGCCCTGCCACGGGTCTGCGCCGGATATTGCCGGGCAGGGCATTGCCAATCCGCTGGCCACCATCCTCAGTGCTGCCATGATGCTGCGGTACAGCCTGAATGAGGAAAAAGCTGCTGAAGCCATTGAAGCGGCGGTCAGCAAGGTCCTGGATCAGGGTCTGCGAACAGCGGACATCATGTCTGAGGGCGCAAAGAAAGTGTCCACCCGGGAAATGGGGGAGGCGGTTCTGGCTGCACTGTAAAGAGGCCAGGCCCTGACAGGCGTATTTGAGACCCGACGGCAACGCGATGCAGTTGCCGCGGGATCACCCATCCTGTCCCTGCCAGCGATAAAGGCATGGGGCGGGCATAAAACGAGGTCTGAAGATCGCACATGAAGCGAGTTGGACTTGTAGGTTGGCGTGGCATGGTGGGCTCGGTCCTCATGCAACGCATGCGTGAAGAAAACGATTTCGCCGATATCGAACCGGTGTTTTTCACCACATCCCAGGCTGGCAAGCCTGCGCCGGACGTGGGAAAAGACGACGTTCCTCCTCTGCAGGACGCGTTTGACGTCGAGATTCTGAAAACCATGGATGTCATCGTGACCTGTCAGGGTGGCGACTACACCGGCGCGGTTTATCAGAAGCTCCGTGACGCGGGCTGGGAAGGTTACTGGATTGATGCAGCCTCCACCCTGCGGATGGTCGACCACTCTGTGATTGTTCTGGATCCGGTCAACCGAAACGTGATTGATGCTGCGCTTGAGAAAGGCGTCAAGGACTACATCGGTGGTAACTGCACCGTGAGCCTTATGATGCTGGCTTTGGGTGGCCTGCTTGAACAGGATCTGATCGAGTGGGTGTCGCCCATGACTTATCAGGCGGCTTCCGGTTCTGGCGCTCAGAACATGCGCGAGCTGTTGAACCAGATGGGCGAGCTCAACAAAAGCGTCCAGTCCGAGCTGGATGATCCTTCCTCCGCGATTCTGGAGATTGACCGCAAGGTAACCGAAACCATGCGTTCGGACGGCTTCCCGACCGAGCACTTCCAGGTGCCCCTGGCCGGCAGTCTTATCCCGTTCATCGACAAGCAGCTCGACAACGGCATGAGCAAGGAAGAGTGGAAGGCGGGGGTCGAGACCAACAAAATTCTCGGGCGCTCCGATAACCCGATTCCCATCGACGGCATCTGTGTGCGGATTGGCGCAATGCGCTCCCACAGTCAGGCGCTGACTATAAAGCTGAAGAAGGATCTCCCGGTTTCTGAAATCGAGTCGATCCTTGCGAAAGCGAATGACTGGGTGAAAGTGATTCCCAATGATCGTGATGCGACCATTGAGGAACTTACTCCAGCGAAGGTGACCGGTACCTTGAGCGTTCCTGTCGGCCGTATCCGCAAGCTGACCATGGGGCCGGAATACATTTCCGCGTTTACGGTGGGTGATCAGCTCCTGTGGGGTGCCGCTGAGCCGCTGCGCCGTATGCTCCGGATCCTTCAGGAGCGTTAAAAATTGTTACACAGAGGCAATAAATGCCAACTGTGTCCGGTTTCGATAAACCGGTGAGGGGGCGGAGGCTGATTTCAGCCTCCGCCCCTGTTATTTTCAAGAGCGCTAGGTAGTTCCGCGTGATTGATAAAAAAATGGTACAAGGATTGCGGCTGATTGATTGATAAAAGAGGTTTTATCAACAATACTTGCCGGACTGAAAATTAAAAAGAACACATAATAACGAGAATTATCAAGACGAAAGTCATCCAACCTCGTCCGATTCTGTTTGAAAAAGAGCAGTAACGAATAACGGAGACTGGAAAGGAAAAAGCATGAAGGTACGCAAGCTTGCGGTTGCCCTGGCTCTGGCGGGAGGGCTCGGATCCGGCGTCGCACAGGCCCTGGGGCTGGGTGAAATAGAACTTCAGTCCTATCTGAACGAGCCACTGGACGCAGAGATTGTTCTGCCCCAGAGCCGTGGCGTCAATCCAGCGGACGTGTTCGTCAATATTGCCTCGGAACAGGCATATGAGCGGGTGGGGCTGGATCGCAACCAGTTTCTCAGTAAGCTCAGGTTCCAGGTGGTCACCGGCAATGATGGCAGTCTCATTGTCAATGTGTCCTCCCGTGAACCTCTGAGGGAACCGTACCTCAACTTCCTGCTTGAGTTGACCTGGCCAAACGGCCGGTTAATGCGGGAATACGCCGTTCTGGTGGATCCACCTGTATACGCGGAAGAGTCCGGCGTGCAGGAACAGGTCAGCACTCCAACAGTCTCCACGTCCCAGACAACCAGCCAACCGACGACCACTCGCAGTGCCGAATCAGTTCGTCGCCAGGCTCAGGCCGAGCGGTCGCTGGGTTCCGGATATCAGGCTGATACATTCGGGCCCACCGGAGCTTCAGACACATTGTGGACCATCGCGTCTCAAGTGCGTCCAGACAACAGTGTCTCTATGCAGCAGGTCATGCTGGCAATCCAGGACCTGAACCCGAACGCATTCATTGGCAATAACATCAATCGACTGAAGCGCGGTGAAGTGCTGCGTGTCCCGTCTCTGGACCAGATCCAGAGTCGAACTCGCGCTGAAGCTACTCGCGTGGTTGCACAGCAGAATCAGGAATTCCAGACTCCCCAGCGCACAGTCGATGCAACCGCCGAGCAGCAGGCAGCGTCCGCGCCTCAACAGCAGGCTGGCGCCGGAGGTGATGAACTCAAACTCGTGGTGTCCGAGGACGCCGGCAGTGAGGCCAGCGAAAGTGGCTCCGCGGGCGGTGACAGCGAACTGCCGGGCGGCGTTGATGCCGGCACAGCGGTCGCGATGGAAGAGCTCGAAAGCGCTCGCCGGGAGAACGATGAGCTGAACAGTCGTGTTGAGGACCTGCAGGACCAGGTGCAAACTCTGCAGCGCCTGCTTGAGCTCAAGAATACCCAGCTTGCTGAAATGCAGCAGACTGCTGGTGATGAAACGGCAGAGCAGACCGCACCCGTTGAAAGTCCGGCTGCCGATGACGGAGCAGCGGAATCTGTCGCCATGGACGAGGCCGTTGAAGGTGATACGGCACCCGTCGATTCGGACATGATGGACGGTGAAGCTGGGGATGCGGAAGCTGCGGGTGAATCAGGCGACATGGCCGAGTCCGAGGCTATGGTCGATGAAACTGACGAAATGGTCGGTTCCGATCAGGCAACCGATGATCAGATGGGTGCCGATGCCGGTGACGCATCAGAACAGGCTGAAATGTCTGGAGCGGATGAGCCCGCGGTTGCGGCTACCGATGATGCGGTTGAAGCAACTGAGGCGGCGGAGCCAGCCCCGACACAAACAGAGCAATCTGCAGAGCCTGCGCCCAAGCCTGCTCAACAGGCTCCGGCTGCCGATAAAGGTTTCCCCGGTAACGTTATTGATGCCATAACTGGTAATCCGATGTATCAGATTGCCCTTGGTGGCGGTCTGATCGTTCTGCTGTTGCTTCTCCTGCTGCTTGCCCGCCGCAATGCAAACCGGGAAAAGGCGTTTTACGAACAGCTGAACAATGAAACCGACGAAGAAACGGATTCCTTCGATCTGAGCCTGGATGAAGAGGATCAGCAATCTGCGGCGGGCGACGCCCTGGCCGAGGCTGACTCTTACATTGCCTATGGCCAGCATGATCGGGCTGCCCAAGCTCTGGAAACCGCAATTTCCCGTGAGCCCAGTCGCACCGATCTGCGCCTGAAGCTGCTGGGTGTCTACGCAGATACCCAGGATCGCGACTCTTTCGAAAAACAATTCGGAGAGGTCGAGGCTCTGGACGATGAAGAAGCGCTGACCACTGCGAACGAGCTGCGCGCGCGGCTGGAAGAGGCGGAGTCGATGCCCAGCATCGATGACCTTGAATCTCAGTTGCGTTCCGATTCGTTCGCTACGTCCTATGATTCTGACGAAACCGGTGATGAGTCCATTGAGAAGCAGGACAAGCCTGAATCTGAAGAACTTCTCGCCGATCAGTTTGATGCTGAGAAAGAAGAGCCGGCCGAGAACGAGTTTGGCGACTTTGATTCGGACCTTTCAGAGACTGACCTGTCTGATTTCGAGCTTGATGAGCTTGACGAATCCGAGGCCAGCAAGGAGGACGCATCCGGCGAGGGCAAAGAAGAAAGCCGTGACGATATGATCGAATACGATCTGTCGGGCCTGGAGCTGGAATCGGACGAAGAAAAGCCTTTGACCGAAGACACCTCCGAGCTTGAGGAGTCCACAGACTGGGATCTGTCTTCGGAATTCGAAGAGGACTATGACAAGCCATCCGGCGCAGAGCAGGAGCTCGACGATTCTGATGACGACCTGAGCCTTGATCTGGAAGAGGGTGATCTGGAAGAAGGAGACCTGGCGGAGGAGCAGCCAGCAGGAAAACCGGAAACAGCATCCGAGGAGGGCACTGAGCAGGTTGCTGACACTGACGGCGAATCTGATATTGATTCGCTGGACGAGTCATTCCTGGACGAGCTCGATGCTGAACTGGACAAGGTAGCCGGTGAAGAAGACGAGCTTGGTGGCAGTGAGATGGAAGAATCTTCGCTGGACGACCTGGAACTGGACGTCTCCGATGAAGACCTGGCCCTGATGGAAGAGTTTTCCGATTCTGCCGATTCAGCCAACCCCGAGGAGAGCGAAGAGGCGTCACTTGATGAAGAGCTTGGTCTTGAGGACACACTCGGTGAGGGCGATGCAGAGGAAGCGGATCCTGAACAGACGGTTGAAGATGCCGAGGATCTCGAGCAACTGGGTGTAACTGATGAGCTCGAAGACTCGGAGACACCTGAAAGTGATCTTGATCTCCCGGTTGCGTCTGATGAGGTTTCCGATGAGTCGCGCAAATCGCAGGTTGCGGACATTGATGAAAGCGAACTCGGTGACGAGGACGATTTCGACTTCCTGGCCGGAACCGATGAGGCCGCTACCAAACTGGATCTCGCGCGGGCCTACATCGAGATGGGTGATGCCGACGGAGCTCGCGACATCCTGGAAGAAGTCTCCCTTGAAGGAAACGAAGACCAGAAAGCAGAGGCGCAAGACCTCCTTAAAAATCTGTCCTGATCCGTTATAATCGGGTCTGACAGGTAGCAAGCGCCGGCCGCCGGGTATCTTCCCGGCAATAAGGTCGGCGCTTTGTTTTTATAGAACCATTCTCTTCGGATTCGCACTTGTTTCTCGAGACTCAGCAGCTCTCCACCGATAACGCCGTAGGCGCGGGCCGCGTCGCACTTGCCTTCGAATATGATGGGCGTGGGTTTCATGGCTGGCAGCTCCAGAAATCCGGTGTTCGATCGGTGGAAGCGGAACTGACGGCAGCGGTGGCAAAGGTTGCGAACCATGCAGTTGATCTGGTGTGTGCGGGCCGTACCGATGCCGGCGTGCACGCCAGCTATCAAGTCGCTCATTTTGACACTCCTTCTGTCCGTAACCTGCGCTCCTGGGTTATGGGAATAAACACGGCGCTGCCCGATGACATTTCCGTGCACTGGGCAGGAAATGGAGTCGGGGATTTCCACGCTCGATTTTCCGCGACCTATCGGCGTTACCGTTACATCATATACAACCATCCAGTGCGTCCGGGTATACAGCGGGGCCAGGTAAGCTGGACCTTCCGCCCACTGGACGCAGATCGCATGCACAAAGCCGCCCAGGCATTGGCCGGAGAACATGACTTTTCCTCTTTCCGTGCGGCCGGGTGCCAGTCTCGAACACCGATTCGGTTTCTGGAACGTATTTCGGTAACCCGGAAACGGGATTTTGTCGTAATAGACGTGCAGGCCAACGCGTTTTTGCACCATATGGTCCGGAATATCGCCGGTGCCCTGATGGCGGTTGGTTCGGGAAAGCAGCGACCGGAGTGGATTCATGAGATACTGGTCGCCAGAGATCGGACAGCTGCAGGTGTAACAGCGCCTCCCCATGGTCTGTATCTGGTCGATGTGGGGTACCCCGACGAATTCGGGATTCCCGCTGTCGAATGCGGCCCGGGCTTTCTGCGGCCCTGGTTCACTCGGGAAGAGAACAGTCCGTTCACCCCAACACACATCCATGTCAAACAGCGGGTTCCGAGCCAATGAGCGCAAGGGTCAAAATTTGCGGCCTTACCCGTCCCGAGGATATTGACGGGGCTGTTCAATTCGGCGCCGACGCCCTGGGCCTGGTTTTTTATGAACCGAGTCCCCGGTCAGTGTCGTTGGACCAGGCCGCCGAGTTGGCAAAGCGTGTTCCGGCGTTCATGTCGGTGGTCGGATTATTTGTTAATCCATCCAGGCAGGAAGTCGAGGCGGTTCTCGAGCGGGTGCCACTGGATTTGCTGCAGTTTCATGGCGACGAATCGGCGGATTTATGTGCCAGTTTTGGTCGACGCTGGATCAAGGCCATCCGGGTCCGAAAGGCAGGGCAGATTGAAGCCGCCTTCGAGGAGTTTCACAACGCTTCCGGCCTGCTGGTCGATGCCTGGGATCCAGACCGGTACGGAGGCACAGGAAAATCGTTTAACTGGGATCTGATCCCTGACTACCGGCCGCTTCCGATCATATTGGCCGGGGGTTTGTCATCTGATAACGTATTTGCCGCTGTGAAACAGGTGAAACCCTGGGCTGTAGATGTCAGTGGCGGTGTTGAACAGGACAAAGGCATCAAGGATATCCAGAAAATTTCTCATTTTATTAAAGAGGTTCACCGTGTCTGTAAAACTGACTGAAGAAATGCTGAGCGCACTGCCGGACGCGCGGGGTCACTTCGGCGCCTTTGGTGGGCGATTTGTTTCCGAGACTCTGATGGATTCCCTGATGACGCTCGAGAAAGAATACGCCCGCCTGAAGAAGGATCCGGAATTCCAGGCGCGGTTCGACAAGGAACTGGCGGATTATGTTGGCCGGCCAACCCCGCTGTATTTCGCCGAGCGTCTCAGCCGTGAAACCGGCGGCGCCCAGATCTGGCTCAAGCGTGAAGATCTTTGTCACACCGGTGCCCATAAGGTGAACAACACGATCGGCCAGGCGCTGCTTGCCAGTTTCCTCGGTAAAAAGCGGATCATTGCCGAAACCGGTGCGGGTCAGCACGGTGTTGCCACTGCCACTGTTTGCGCGCGTCTGGGTCTTGAATGCCATGTGTTCATGGGCGCGGAGGATGTCCAGCGACAGTCTCTGAACGTGTTCCGGATGAAGCTTCTGGGCGCGACGGTACATGCCGTTCAGGGTGGCACCAAAACCCTAAAGGATGCCATGAACGATGCGATGCGTGACTGGGTGGCTCACGTGGACGACACTTTCTATATCATTGGTACCGTTGCGGGGCCGCATCCATATCCGCTGCTGGTCCGGGATTTCCAGTCGGTAATCGGTCGGGAAACCCGTCGTCAGGCGCTGGAGAAAACCGGCAAGTTGCCGGATGCCCTGGTCGCTTGTGTGGGTGGTGGTTCCAACGCCATTGGCATGTTCTATCCGTTCCTTTCTGACGAATCGGTACAGCTTTACGGTGTCGAGGCTGGCGGCCTGGGCATTGATACTGGCAAACACGCGGCACCACTCTGTGCCGGTCGTCCTGGCGTGCTTCACGGTAACCGCACCTACCTGATGGAGGACGAAAATGGCCAGATCGCAGGTACGCATTCGGTGAGTGCCGGCCTGGACTATCCAGGGGTGGGTCCAGAGCACAGCTGGTTGAAGGACATTGGCCGTGCCAATTATGTGTCCGTTACCGATGACGAAGCGATGGAAGGGTTCCGGAAATTGACCCGCGTCGAGGGCATTATGCCCGCGCTGGAAACGGCTCACGCTGTCGCTTATGCCATCAAACTGGCGGCGACCATGGACAAAGACCAGACCGTTGTCATTAACGTTTCCGGGCGTGGCGACAAGGACATTAACACGGTTGCCAAGCTTGAAGGCATCGAGATCTGAAGAATTAACAGGAGCAGGCATGAGCCGAATTGAAGGGGTCCTCAAGGCCCTGAAAGGACAAGGTCGTAAGGCACTTATTCCCTATATTACTGCCGGTGACCCGCATCCCGATGTCACGGTAGATCTGATGCACACGCTGGTTGAGGCGGGGGCAGATATTATCGAGCTGGGGGTGCCGTTCTCTGACCCCATGGCAGACGGCCCGGTAATCCAGCTTGCCTGTGAGCGGGCCCTGGTGCACGGTACCTCGCTGAGGCAGGTGATTGCCATGGTCAAGGAGTTCCGGAAGTCAGACGACGCAACTCCGGTGGTTTTGATGGGCTACCTGAACCCGATGGAAGCCATGGGCTACGAGCGTTTTGCGGATGCTGCCAAGGATGCTGGCGTCGACGGCATTCTGACCGTTGACTTGCCACCGGAAGAGGCCGACGAGGTTGCTCCGCTGTTCACCCAGCGAAATCTCGACGCCATCTTCCTGCTTTCACCAACCACGACCGATGACCGGATCCGGGCAATCAGTGAGCACTCCTCCGGTTATGTGTACTATGTTTCTATCAAGGGTGTGACGGGATCGGCCACCATCAACGTGGAAGAGGTAGCTGCCAAGGTGAATCATATTCACGAACTGACAGCTCTCCCGGTGGGTGTTGGTTTCGGTATTCGTGATGCGGAAACTGCCGCGGCGGTCGGTCGGGTATCCGATGGTGTAATTGTTGGCAGCGTCCTGGTCGATACAATAGCCAGAAATCAGGCAGATACCGACCAGCTCAAGCGGGCATTGACGGATCTGCTCCACCCGATGCGTGAAGCACTGGACAGTCTCGCCTCCTGAATGAAGGGGAGGAGGGCAAACAGGCGTCAAAGGACAGGATGAGACCATGAGTAACTGGCTGGACAAGATAATGCCGAGCAAGATTCGCTCGGAGTCGAAACAGAGAACGGGCGTTCCGGAGGGGTTGTGGAAGAAATGCCCCAAATGCGGTGCCTTTCTCTACAAGCCGGAACTTGAGAAAAACCTGGATGTTTGCCCCAAATGCAACCACCACCTGAGGGTGACTGCGCGTCGGCGCCTCGAAATTTTTCTTGATCCGGAGGGTCGTGAAGAAGTTGCCGCTGAGCTTGAGCCTTGGGACCGATTGAAGTTCAAGGATAGTAAGCGGTACAAAGATCGTTTGTCCCAGGCGCAGAAAGCCACTGGGGAAAAGGATGCCCTCGTAGCAATGAAAGGCACGACGCTCGGGGTTCCTTTAGTTGCCTGCGCGTTCGAATTTGGATTCCTTGGTGGCTCTATGGGGCAAGTTGTCGGGGAGAAGTTTGTCCAGGCCGCAAATGTTGCTCTCAAGGAGCGTATCCCGTTGGTCTGCTTCTCAGCCAGCGGCGGCGCCCGCATGCAGGAAGCGATCCTGTCATTGATGCAGATGTCGAAGACAGCCGCTGTGCTTGAGAGGATGAAAGTTGAGGGTATTCCCTATATCTCTGTGATGACGGACCCTGTCTTCGGTGGCGTGTCCGCCAGTCTGGCCATGCTGGGGGATCTCAACATTGCAGAGCCAAACGCATTGATCGGCTTCGCCGGCCCCCGGGTTATAGAACAGACGGTTCGTGAAAAACTGCCGGAAGGTTTCCAGCGTAGTGAGTTCCTGCTTGAGCACGGCGCGATTGACATGATTCTCCATCGCCACCAGATGCGCGAACGCATTGCTCATGTGCTGGCCAAGTTTACCGGCCAGGAGCGCCCGGGAACCGAAGACCCGATCGAGTTTGAAGTCTCGGAGAAGCCCGAAACCGATGCCCCTGCCGAGTAACCCTGCAGACCAGCCCCCGGCATCGCCGGGGGCTGGTGCCACCGTCGATCAGTGGCTTACCTACCTGGAAGCGATACACCCTACAGAGATTGATCTTGGCCTGGACCGGGTCCTCGTGGTCCTGCGGCGGTTGTTCCGACGAAAGCCGTCCGCCCGGATCATCACTGTGGCTGGCACTAACGGCAAAGGCAGCGCGGTTGCTACTGTTGAGGCGCTTTTGCGCGCGGCTGGCCGCCGGACTGGCGCCTACACCTCGCCCCATCTACAACGCTATAACGAACGTGTGCGTCTTAATGGTGAGGATATCTCCGACGACGCGCTTGTCAGCGCATTCGAAGCCGTTGAAGAATCACGCGGCAATGTCTCTCTTACCTATTTCGAATTCGGAACCCTTGCCGCTTTCGTGGCCTTTGCCGGTGCGGGCCTCGACGACTGGGTGCTGGAGGTTGGCCTGGGTGGGCGGCTGGATGCTGTCAATGTCCTGGACGCGGATTTTGCCATCCTGACATCGGTGGACATCGATCATGTTGCCTTCCTTGGCGACAATCGCGAAGTCATCGGGTTTGAAAAGGCCGGTGTCCTTAGGCCGGGCATCCCCTCGGTCTATGCCGATTCCGATCCGCCACGTTCGGTGCTCCAGCAGGCCACTGCGCAGAAAGTCGAACTGGCTCTGCTGGGGCGTGATTATGAGCTGGTGACTGAGCAGCGAGCAGGCGATGATGCTCCGGCGGTAGAGCTTCGCCATAAAGGCCGGGCGATTCGTCTGCCCGCCGGTCCATTGCCGATCAAAAGCGTGGCAGCCGCCGTGGTTGCCATACGCGAGCTTGAACCGAACCTGCCGGTACCAGTCATTGAGCAGGTGCTTTCAGGTCTGAGTGTACCCGGGCGTTTCGAGCGTGTTGGTTCCGCACCGGATATCTTCCTGGATGTTGGCCATAACCCTCATGCTGCCGGTTGGTTGTCTGGTCAGCTGAGTCAACTAAAATCCCCGGGCAGACGGGTGCATGGTGTTTATGGCGCCCTCGCTGACAAGGACGTGGCAGGTGTGGGCAGAGCCATGGTTGATGTGGTCGATGCCTGGTATCTGGCCGGTCTCAAGGTACCAAGAGGCCTGTCCGGTCAAGACCTGCAAGCAAGACTGTCCGATTCAGGGATCCAGGCGACGGCTTTTGAATCCGTGCGGGAGGGCTTGGTTTCAGCATTGGCCGTGGCTGACCCGAACGATCTTGTGGTTGTGTTCGGTTCTTTCTTCACGGTCGCTGAAGCACGCGAGATTCTGCTCGCTGGCAAGGTAGCCGGAAGCTAGGCAGGCCGCCTTAAACTTTGTCCATGGCCGTGCCTGACACTTTGAGTTCCGCTTGCCGGCCAGTTAGTATCTGCGCATGGGTGCCCGTCGGGGCGCAGTCATAACAGTTGGGAGCCTAGCAACGTGGATGGACTGAAACAGAGAATAATCGGGGCGCTGGTACTTGTTTCCCTGGCGGTTATCTTTGTTCCCATGCTTTTTGATGAGCCTCATTCCGAGCGCACGTCCACAACCATCAAGATTCCGGAAGAGCCGCCTTTCCCTGAAGTGGAAGCGCCCGAATCGGAATTGGCGCCGGCGCCGTCTTACGGTCTTGAGTCCAGCGATAGCGGCCTGGCAGCACCCTCAAGCGCGCAAGAAGCAGGGGATTCCCCGGGTTATCGTATCCTCGAAGAGGCGCCTGGCCAGGATGAGATGCAGGACGTAACCGATTCGTCCGATGCTGCCCAGCCCGAGAGCGGCAACGCTCAGGAATCCACCAATGAGCCGGCTCAGACATCTGAACAGACCTCGGAGAATGCTGCCACAGAAGCTGCAGAGTATGAGCGGTCGCTGGATGGCGCCTGGGTGGTGCAGTTGGGCAGCTTTGGCAATGCCGACAACGCCCGACGCTTGAGAGATCAGGTCCGGGAAAAGGGCTATGGCTCGCATCTTCAGGAGGTTGTCCGCGGCGACACAACGCTGACAAGGGTCTTCAGCGGGCCCTTTGCGTCAAAAACCGAGGCCGAATCCGCCAAAAGGGCTCTGGACGATGCCTTTGGTCTTAACAGTCTGGTGACCTCCGGCGAAAAATAACGCCCGGGGTCCGGTTTATGTGTGTCTTGCGGTTTGGCGAACCGGGGTTTCCTGATAGAATTCGCGCTTCCTTTTCTCCACCGGGTTTTCAATGGAAGCGCTGATCTGGATTGACTGGGTCATTATCGCCCTGATTACAGTTTCCACCCTCATCAGTCTGAAACGGGGCTTTGTACGGGAAGCCCTCTCGCTGGTGACCTGGGTGGGCGCGTTTATCCTGGCCAGAACCTTCCACCCCCAGATGCAGTCCCTGCTGGAGAGCACGGTTGAAACACCGCTTGTCCGGCTTATTGCTGCTTTTGCCATACTTTTCTTTGGAACGCTCATCGTCGGTGCCATCATCAACAACATGATCGGTCATCTGATTCGGGCCACCGGCTTGTCGGCCACCGATCGGGTGCTTGGGATGGGGTTTGGCCTTTTGCGGGGCGTGGTGGTGGTGATCGTTGCGATTGCATTTACCCGTTACACACCGCTGGCCCAGGATACCTGGTGGCGCACCTCGATCATCATTGATCGTCTGGCGGTAGTGGAAGACTGGTCCAGACGGACGCTGGGCGATGAATTTGCGCGCTTTCTTGGGCCTGCGCCTGAAAACGCGCCGGAACCGGATTCCGTTACAGAGCAGGAAGGCGTGGAACCCGCGTCCGTGTCCCGCTAACATTCAGTTTTAACACTCGGAGATACACTTATCCATGTGTGGCATTGTCGGCATCGTCAGTACTTCCAACGTCAATCAGTCGCTCTATGATGCGCTGACTGTACTTCAGCACCGGGGCCAGGACGCGGCGGGCATTGTGACATTTCAGGATGAACGGTTTTTCCTCCGCAAGGACAATGGCCTGGTACGGGATGTTTTCCATACCCGTCATATGCGTCGTCTGGTGGGCAACGTGGGTATAGGCCACGTGCGCTATCCGACTGCCGGGAGTTCCAGCTCCGCCGAAGCCCAGCCCTTCTATGTAAACAGCCCGTATGGCATTACCCTGGCTCACAACGGCAACCTGACCAATGCTGATGATCTCAGCAAGGACCTGTTCCGGACCGATCTGCGCCACATCAACACGAACTCCGACTCGGAAGTGCTGTTGAACGTGTTCGCCCATGAATTGCAGAAGCTTGGCAAGCTGGACCCGACCAAGGATGAGATTTTTTCTGCGGTGAGCGCGGTTCACAAGCGCTGCCGGGGTGCCTACGCCGTCATTGCGATGATTACCGGCTATGGCATTGTTGGCTTCCGGGACCCGAATGGTATCCGGCCTGCCTGCTACGGTGAACGCACCGACGAGAATGGCCGCAAGGAATACATGATTGCCTCTGAAAGCGTTGCCCTGAACGCAGCGGGCTACACCCTCGTGCGCGATATTGCCCCGGGCGAGGCGGTCTATATCGAAACTGACGGTACCCTCTACACCCGCCAGTGCGCCGAGCAGCCGCATCTGTACCCGTGCATTTTCGAACATGTGTATTTCGCCCGGCCTGACTCCATCATAGACAAGGTGTCCGTTTACAAGGCTCGCCTGCGCATGGGCGAAACCCTCGCGGAGAAAGTGCTCCGCGAGACACCGGATCACGATATCGACGTTGTCATGCCGATTCCGGACACCAGCCGAACGTCGGCCATGCAGATGGCGCATCGTCTGGGGGTGAAATTCCGGGAAGGCTTTATCAAAAACCGCTACATCGGCCGGACATTTATCATGCCGGGCCAGAAAATGCGCAAGAAATCGGTCCGACAGAAGCTTAACCCGATCGATCTGGAGTTTCGTGGCAAAAACGTGATGCTGGTGGATGATTCCATCGTTCGCGGTACAACCTGCAAGGAAATCGTCCAGATGGCTCGGGATGCCGGTGCCTGTAAGGTCTATTTTGCGTCTGCGGCGCCTCCAGTTCGCTACCCGAACGTGTATGGTATCGACATGCCCTCCGCCAGTGAGCTGATTGCCCACGGGCGCACCGTAGAGCAAATCCGGGAACTGATTGGTGCCGACTGGCTGCTCTATCAGGATCTGGAGGACCTTATAACCTGCGTCAGTGAAGTGAACGATGACATTGAGGGATGGGAGTGCTCGGTATTCACTGGCGATTATGTGACCGGTGATGTCGATGAAGCGTATCTGAGCCGCATTGACGGCTTGCGCAATGACGAAAAGCGATCCGAAAGTGCCGGTGGTGCTGACGGGGACAATGGCATTATCGACTTGCATAACGACGAAGACTGAACGCCGCTTTCAGGCAGGAGATGTAGATGACTTTTCGCCGCGAAGAAACTGTCTGGATCCCGGAGTCCGACCTGGACGGGATGTCCGTGGACACCCTGGCCGTGAGGGCAGGGCAGATCCGCACCGGGCAGCTTGAGCACAGCGACGCGATATTCCCCACGTCCAGCTTCGTTTATGGCAGCGCGGCCCAGGCGGCGGCGCGATTTGGCGGCGAAGAGCCCGGAAACATCTACTCCAGGTTTACCAACCCTACGGTCCAGGCGTTTGAAGGTCGGATCGCGGCCATGGAAGGCGGTGAACGTGCCGTCGCCACCGCATCCGGTATGTCTGCGATCCTGAGCACCTGCATGGCGCTACTGAAGAGCGGCGATCATGTGATCTGCTCCCGGGGTGTGTTCGGCACCACCAACGTGTTGTTCCAGAAATACATGGCACGTTTCGGGGTGGAAACCACGTTTGTCAGTCTGACGGATATGGAAGAGTGGCAGGCTTCGATCCGTCCCGAAACCCGGATGCTGTTTATTGAAACGCCGTCCAATCCGCTGTGCGAAGTGGCCGATATGGAGATCCTGGGGCAGCTGGCAAGAGACAACGACGCCCTGTTCGTAGTCGATAACTGCTTCTGCACGCCGGTGCTCCAGCGCCCGCTGGAGCAGGGCGCAGACATCGTGATTCACTCGGCGACAAAATATCTGGATGGTCAGGGTCGCTGCGTGGGAGGCGTCGTGGTCGGATCAGAGAAGATGATGGAAGAGGTCTATGGCTTCCTTCGTTCGGCCGGCCCCACCATGAGCCCCTTCAACGCCTGGGTGTTTCAGAAGGGCCTGGAAACCTTACCAATTCGTATGCGCGCCCACTGTGACAATGCGTTAGAGTTGGCCCTGTGGCTGGAGCAACAGCCGGCAGTTGAACGTGTTTTCTATGCCGGGCTCCAGAGTCATCCGCAACATGAGCTGGCGAAAAAGCAGCAGACCGGATTTGGTGGTGTGCTGTCGTTCCAGCTCAAGGGTGCGCGGGAGGAGGCATGGCGCTTCATCGATGGCACCCGGATGATCTCCATCACCGCAAACCTCGGTGACGTCAAGACCACGATCACCCACCCGGCCACAACCACTCACGGGCGACTATCCCCGGAGGATAAGGCGCGGGCCGGGATCACGGAGAATCTGGTACGGATTTCCGTGGGGATCGAAGCCGTAGAAGACCTGAAAACCGATCTTGAACGCGGCTTTCAGGCGCTTCGGAACGAAAGCACCGATAACGTCTGAGCATTCATGGCCGAATCTGCAAAAGCGAAGAAAGCACCACAGGAACTGACAGAGAAGCAGCAGCGCTTTCGCCGGCTGGCCGCCCAGGGCGCTCGCGAAGGCGCCGTCATCGCGCTTATTGCCCTTTGCATCTACCTTTCCATGGCACTGGTTACCTTTAGCCCGTCAGATCCGGGCTGGGCCAGTATCGGTCATGACACCAGCGTGCAGAATTATGCGGGCCGCACTGGTGCCTGGCTCGCCAGCCTTTTCATGGATTTCTTCGGCCACGTTGCCTATCTGTTCCCGGTCATGATTGCGGGATACGCGTTGATGCTCATCCGTCGGCGTAACGATTCCCTGGATCTGCACTGGCCACTCTTCATGATGCGCTTCGGTGGCTTCTTGCTGATTCTTCTCTCGGCAACCAGTCTGTTGTCACTGTATTCCGTGTTTGGTCTGGGGGCGTCCTCGGGCGGAGTCCTTGGAACGGCTGTTGCCGACGCTATGGTGCGGTTTTTCAACCTGCCGGCAACAACCCTGCTGCTGATTGCCATTTTCCTGTTCGCGTTAACGGTTACTACCGGTCTCTCCTGGTTCTGGCTGATGGATCAGGTGGGCGGTTTGACTCTCAGAACGGGCCTTGCCATCAAAGGCCTTTTCAAAGGCAAGCCCAAGTCGGAAAAGCCAGAGCCCAAAGCAGAACCGAAAGCTGAGCCACCTGTGGTCAAGGACCGTGTGCCGGCCATGGACAGCAAACGGCAAAAAGCAGATGCCGACAAACCATGCTGGTGGCAACGGATTCCAGGCTTTGGGCCGAAGAAGCCAAAAGCCCCGAAGCCCGAGTCGAAGCCAGAAACCGGTCGAAAAGAGCCCGCGTTGGATGGTCTCTCTGCCGAAGTTGACCCGGAACCTGCAAGGCTCGAAAGCTTCAGTTCACGGGATGAGGCTCCTGTCGCTAACGGGAAACCCGCCAAACCCGAGGCATCTCCTCAGTCTGCCGGACGGTCGCTGAAGATTTCGCCCTTCAAGAAGGACGAACAGCCGACCCAGTCCAAAGACAAGGGCAACAAGCAGCCTTCATTGCTGGAAGATATTGAAAGCCCGATTCCACCGATTTCTCTTCTGGACCCGCCGGAGGAGCATAAGGAAAGAGGCTACTCCGAAGAATCCCTGGAACATATGTCACGGCTGCTAGAGGAAAAGCTGGGGGATTTCGGGGTATCCGTTGAAGTAGTCGAGGTCAATCCCGGCCCGGTCATTACCCGGTTTGAGATCAAGCCGGCTCCAGGTGTGAAGGTCAGCAAGATTTCCAACCTCGCAAAGGACCTGGCCCGCTCACTGGCGGTACTGAGCGTTCGGGTAGTCGAGGTGATTCCTGGCAAGTCTGTGGTCGGTATCGAGATTCCCAACGAAGAACGGGAAATGGTCCGGCTCAGTGAAGTGCTTGGCGCGCGGGTGTTTCAGGAGTCGAACTCACCGCTGACCCTGGCACTGGGTAACGACATTGGCGGCAACCCGATGGTTGCCAATCTCTCCAAAATGCCGCACCTGCTGGTGGCGGGCACCACCGGTTCCGGTAAATCGGTCGGCGTCAATGCCATGCTGCTCAGCATGCTGCTGAAGGCAGGCCCGGAAGAGGTCCGCTTTATCATGGTGGACCCCAAGATGCTTGAACTGAGCATCTACGACGGCATTCCGCACCTGCTGGCGCCGGTGGTCACCGACATGAAGGAGGCGGCCAACGCACTACGCTGGTGTGTCGCTGAAATGGAGCGCCGGTACAAGCTCATGGCCAGCCTCGGGGTCCGTAACCTGGCGGGCTACAACCGCAAGATCAAAGACGCCAGGGCCGCCGGTGAACCATTACTGGACCCGTTCTGGAAGCCGGACGAATACCTTGCCAACGACGAGCAGGAGCGCCCCGAGCTGGACACTCTTCCCTTCATCGTCGTGGTGATTGATGAATTCGCCGACATGATGATGATCGTCGGCAAGAAAGTTGAGGAACTGATTGCCCGGATCGCGCAAAAGGCGCGGGCGGCCGGTATTCACTTGATCCTTGCCACCCAGCGGCCATCGGTGGATGTAATCACCGGCCTGATCAAGGCCAACATTCCGACCCGGATGTCGTTCCAGGTCTCGTCCAAGATCGATTCGCGTACGGTGCTGGATCAGGGTGGTGCCGAGCAGCTCCTGGGGCATGGTGACATGCTTTACCTGCCACCGGGTTCGGGTCTGCCAGTACGAGTGCATGGTGCGTTTGTGGATGACGATGAGGTCCATCGCGTGGTGAGTGCCTGGAAAGCTCGGGGTGAGCCCGTATACGTGGACGATGTTCTCAATGGTGCTGAAGGCGAGAGCCTGCCGGGCGTTCCCAACCTCTCGGAAGGAGGCGGGGATAGTGAAGGGGATGCCCTTTACGACGAGGCCGTTGCGTTCGTTACCGAAGGGCGGCGCGTTTCGATTTCTTCGGTACAGCGAAAATTCAAGATCGGGTACAACCGGGCAGCGAACCTGGTTGATGCCATGGAAGCATCCGGCGTGGTAAGCGCCGCAGGCCACAACGGGGCACGTGAAGTTCTGGCTCCGCCGCCACCCAGAGATTAGGAGTAACAAGCAATGGGACGATCTTTTGTGAAATGCCTGGCCACCCTGGTCATGGCGGTGTTTATTGCCGGCCCTCTGAGTGCGAGTGAGGGCAGCGATAGCGCGAACGAGTTGGCCTCGTTGCTGAAGGGCTACGAGTCCTACCAGGCGGATTTTATCCAGATTGTTGTTAACGAGAATGGCAACAAGGTTCAGGAAACCCGTGGCTCCCTGAAGGCCAAGCGCCCCGGGCTGTTCTACTGGGAGACCAGTGCGCCTTTGTCGCAGTTTATTGTCAGTAATGGCGAAACCGTGGAGGTTTACGATCCGGACCTGGAACAGGTCACGATCCACAATCTCGACGATCGAGTGCAATCCACACCCGCGCTTTTACTGAGCGGTGAGGTGGATAATCTGGAGGATACCTACAGGGTGTCCGGTCGCCAGATAGGCGACAACACCCGTGAATTTACTCTGGAGCCAAGAAGCCCGGACTCCCTCTTTACGTCCCTCAGGCTGACGTTCTTCAAGGGTGAGCTCCAGGAGATGCGTATGCAGGATTCTCTGGCACAGCTCAGCGTACTGAGTTTCGACCGGATCAGGCTGAACGAACCGGTTGAAGCGGGTGCGTTCACCCTCGACTATCCGGAGGGTGTGGATATTATCCGGGACGGGGCCTGATGCAGGACAGTCTGTTCGCGGAATCCGCGGGCTTTCGGCCGCTGGCCGCGAGAATGCGGCCGGCAAGCCTGAATGACTATGTGGGCCAGGCTCATCTGGTCGGGCCCGGCAAACCGCTGCGGCGCGCTGTTGAGCAGGGCCAGCTTCACTCGATGATCCTCTGGGGCCCTCCCGGAGTCGGTAAAACCACCTTCGCCCAACTACTGGCCAATGTCAGCGATCTCAGTTTCGAGACGGTTTCGGCCGTACTGAGCGGTGTGAAAGAGATCCGGGCCGTTGTTGAGCGGGCACGTAATCGCAAGCAGTCACAAGGTCGGGACACTCTGTTGTTCGTGGATGAAGTTCACCGCTTCAACAAAAGCCAGCAGGACGCGTTTCTTCCCCACATTGAAGACGGTACCTTCATCTTCGTTGGTGCGACCACTGAGAATCCCTCTTTTGAGCTGAACAGTGCGTTGCTTTCCAGAACACGTGTCTACGTGCTCAAGAACCTTGAGGAAGAGGACATCCTTCAGTTGCTACGCCGCGCGCTGACAGTTGATGAAGGATTTGGTGGACGCCTGCGAGTTGATGAAGACGTGCTGACCCTGATGGCGGCCGCGTCTGGTGGCGATGCCCGCCGTGCTCTCAATATCCTGGAAGTGGCGGCTGACCTGGCAGAGCCGGATGAGGCCGGCACGGATCGGGTAACGGCGGATCAGCTTGAGCAGGTCATGCAGACCAGCCTCCGCCGGTTCGACAAGGGCGGTGACGTATTCTACGACCAGATCTCAGCGTTGCATAAATCCGTTCGCGGATCAGATCCGGACGGCTCGCTGTATTGGCTGTGCCGGATGCTCGATGGCGGCTGTGATCCGCTCTACGTTGCCCGCCGTCTGGTACGGATAGCCAGTGAGGACATCGGTAATGCCGATCCGCGGGCCCTGCAGCTAAGCATGGAAGCCTGGGACGCTCAGGAACGCCTGGGGTCTCCAGAAGGGGAGCTGGCGCTGGCCCAGGCGGTGACCTACCTGGCCCTGGCGCCCAAGAGCAACGCGGTTTACAACGCCTTCAATCGGTGTATGGCCGACATCCGCCAGGACCCGGACTATGAAGTGCCGGTACACCTGCGTAATGCACCCACCAAGCTGATGAAAAGCATGGGCCATGGGGATACTTATCGGTACGCTCATGATGAACCCGAAGCCTTCGCCGCCGGGGAGTCCTACCTGCCCGAGGCCATTCATGAGCGCCGCTACTACGAGCCCGTAAACCGCGGTCTCGAGATAAAACTGGCTGAAAAACGCCAGCGTCTGGATTCCCGCAACGCCGAAAGCCCCCGCAAACGCTACACCTGAGCCTTTTTTCGGCGGTAGCCACGAGCGCCAGTGCAGGTATAATGGCCAGTCATTCAAAACATCGCTAACCGGAAGATTCAGGATAATCATGCTCGATCCCAAACGTGTCCGCACCCAGACAGAAGAGATCGCCCGTCGGCTGACCATCAAGAATTTTGAATTCGATACCGCCACCTTCGAGCAGCTTGAGGAACGCCGCCGCGCCCTTCAGGTAAGCACGGAAAACCTGCAGAGCGAGCAGAACAAACGGTCCAAATCAATCGGGAAAGCCAAGGCAGCCGGCGAGGACATCCAACCGCTGCTGGATGAGGTGGAAGATCTGAAGAAAAAGAGATCCGAAGCTGAAGACGAGCTCCGTTCGTTGCAGGAGGAGCTCAACGGCTTTCTGGCCGGAATCCCGAACCTTCCGGACGAAGATGTGCCTGCTGGTGAGAGCGAAGACGACAACGTCGAGATTCGAATCTGGGGCACGCCCAAGACCTTTGATTTCGAGCCCAAAGACCACGTTGCCCTTGGCGAGGGTCTGAAAGGCCTGGACTTCGAGACCGCGACCCGCCTGGCCCACTCGCGGTTTGCTGTCATGCGAGGGCCGGTGGCACGGTTACACAGGGCTCTGGCCCAGTTCATGCTGGATTTGCACACCCGTGAACATGGCTACCTGGAGACCTACGTACCTTACCTCGTGAATGCTGATAGCCTCTATGGCACGGGCCAGTTGCCCAAGTTTGAGGAGGATCTGTTCAAAACCGAGGGCGAACACCCGCTTTATCTGATTCCAACCGCGGAAGTACCTGCCACCAATCTGGTCTCAGATTCCATCCTTGATGCCGCAGAGTTGCCACTGCAGATGGTCTGTCATACACCGTGTTTCCGCAGTGAGGCCGGCTCCTACGGCCGGGATACCCGCGGCATGATCCGTCAGCATCAGTTCGATAAGGTTGAACTCGTGCATGTCGTTCGTCCCGCCGATTCCGACGCCGCCCTGGAGGCGCTCACCGGGCACGCGGAAAAGGTTCTGCAAATGCTGGAGCTGCCTTATCGCGTCGTTGTACTGTGTGGTGGCGACATGGGCTTTTCGGCGGCCAAGACCTACGATCTGGAAGTCTGGTTGCCGGGACAGGACAAGTTCCGCGAAATTTCATCCTGCTCCAACACACGTGATTTCCAGGCACGCCGCATGCATGCGCGTTGGCGTAACCCGGAAACCGGTAAGCCGGAACCTGTGCATACGCTGAACGGTTCAGGTCTTGCGGTTGGCCGTGCGCTGATTGCGGTTATGGAGAATTACCAGCAGGCAGACGGCAGCATTGTGGTTCCGGAGGTTCTCAGGCCGTACATGGGAGGCGTCGACATAATCCAATGAGTGATCAGCAACAAAGTGCGCCAGGGAAGGGCGTTGGTGCAACCCCTGCACCGGTAAGGTACAGGGTAAACCCGGTGACCTCGAACCCGAACACATCAGCGGGCGAAGTGGCCCTCGTCGGGGCCGGGCCGGGCGACCCTGAACTGCTGACACTCAAAGCCTGGAGGCTGATTACGTCCGCCGAAGTGGTGCTTTACGATCGCCTGGTGTCGCCGGAAATACTGGCCATGATTCCAGACACTGCCGAGATGATTCATGTTGGCAAGCAGCGGGCCAACCACACCTTGCCTCAGGACCAGATCAATCAACGATTGGTGGATCTGGCCAGGCAGGGTCGGAAGGTGGTCCGTCTCAAGGGCGGAGACCCTTTTATCTTCGGGCGCGGGGGCGAAGAAATTGAAACTCTGGCCGACGCAGGCGTACGCTTTCAGGTGGTGCCGGGTATAACCGCCGCTTCCGGCTGCGCGGCCTACGCCGGAATCCCACTCACCCATCGGGATTATGCCCAGTCAGTCCGGTTCGTGACCGGCCATCTGAAGAATGATACCTGCGATCTACCCTGGAAGGACTTTGTCCAGAACAACCAGACCCTGGTGTTCTACATGGGGCTGGTTGGCCTGCCGATTATCTGCCGGCAGTTGGTCGCCCACGGTATGTCCCAGGAAATGCCCGTGGCGTTGGTCTCGAAGGGGACAACGAGGGATCAGCGCGTGGTTACAGGGAATCTCTGCAACATCGTTGAAAGAGTAGAGGCGGAAGCGGTCCAGCCGCCAACACTGGTTATTATCGGCCAAGTAGTCGCGCTGAGAGAAAGGCTGGACTGGATAGGTGGGGTAATAAAAACGGGGAGCTGAGGCTCCCCGTTTGGTATCCGGCTCCGATCAGCCGATCTTGCGCTTGGGAAGTACGTCTTTCAGCTTGTCGCGCATATCCCGAATCGCCTTTTCCGTGGTCGGCCAGTCAATGCAGGCGTCTGTCACAGAGACACCGTACTTCAGATCCGTCAGGTTCTCGGGGATCGACTGGTTACCCCAATTGATGTTGCTTTCCACCATCAGGCTCTGGATCGAGGTGTTACCTTCCAGGATCTGGTGAGTGACATCCTGCATGACCAGCGGCTGAATGGCCGGATCCTTGCTGGAGTTGGCATGGCTGCAGTCAATCATCATCGACTTGCGCAGGCCTGCTTTATCCAGCGCCTGTTCGCAGAGGGCGACGCTCACCGAATCGTAGTTGGGTTTGCCACCGCCACCGCGCAGAACAACGTGGCCGTAGTTATTGCCCTTGGTGCGGATAATCGCTACCTGCCCCTGCTGGTCGATGCCCAGGAAACTGTGCGGGTGAGACACGGACTTCATGGCGTTCACCGCAACGTCCAGGCTGCCGTCGGTGCCGTTCTTGAAACCGATCGCCATTGACAGGCCGCTGCTCATCTCGCGGTGAGTCTGTGACTCGGTAGTACGGGCGCCGATGGCGGACCAGGCAATGGTGTCCTGCAGGTACTGCGGGGAGATCGGATCCAGCGCTTCGGTGGCTGCGGGCAGGCCAAGCTCGTTGATATCCAGCAGCAGACGACGACCGATGTGAAGGCCCTGCTCAATATCAAAGGTGTCGTTCAGGTGCGGATCGTTGATGAGGCCTTTCCAGCCAACTGTTGTGCGAGGCTTCTCGAAATAGACACGCATAACGATCAGCAGCGTGTCGCTGACTTCATCGGCAAGCTTCTTCAGGCGCGCGGCGTAATCTCTCGCAGCTTCAACATCGTGAATGGAGCAGGGGCCCACCACGACGAATAGCCGGTGGTCCTTGCCATCCATGATGTCATAGATCGCCTGGCGGCCCTTTGAGACGGTTTCTGCGGCCTTGTCGGAGAGCGGCATCTCCTTCTTCAGCGCTTCAGGAGTGATCAGTGCTTCCTGGCTCGCCACATTCAGATTCTCTAGTTTGTTGCCCGACATGTTGTTCTGCTTCCCCGATTCTGATCGTTGCAGCCCTGGTGGACGATAGAATATGCCAACAGGGTTGCAGATTAACGCGAATAGCGCCGGTGCACGGTTGCGGTAAACCCCGGCGAGTTGGTTATACTGCGTTATTTACAGGGCCTTTTCAACGCTTCTTAAGTACGGGGAACGGATGTCGCAAAACAGGCAGAGACCGGAGGATGTGCCTTCCGTTGCAGCGGTTTCAGGCAAGATTGACGATGTCCTGGCCGGCATTCATGTTCCTGACCTTCCATACCCGGCTGGCAAGCTCGAACCAGACGCCGTCAGCGACTGGCGCCCACTGCTGGTTTCCTGCTGGTCCGAACAGCGTGACGAGCGGGTTACCCATGTTATCCGCTCTGTTCATCTGGAGTGGTCAGCCCGACAGGTGAACGCCGCCTATGTGGCTGACCGCATCATGGACGTGTTCCTGAAGACGAGCGGCCTGCATCCGAGCCTCGCCCGCCGGGTGGCAAGGCTGCGCTTCTATCTTGCCTGGCGCATGAATCTGGAGGGCAAGAAAGCCTTCAGCAAGGCGCTACTGGAGTGGCTGGACAGCCTTCAGGAGTGGCGCGGCTGGAGTGATTCCGGAGGCCGTTCCGCCAAGGTTCTGATGGATCAGCTGGATTCGCTGGTTATCGCCGTTTCCGCGAGTTTTGAATCCGGCAAGACGGAGCCGGTGAACGAATTCTGTCATCGCTGGCAGGAAGACGCCGGGAAGAGGAATGCCCAGGTTGGAAAGCTCCGCCAACGGCTGCTGGAAACCGAGCAGGGCGCTGCAAAGCAGCGCAAGGCAGAGCAGTCTTCCCGGGCATTGATCGGTCGGGCTCTCCAGGGGCGCAAGCTGCCGCTTCCGATCGTCCGCTTTATACTTGATCACTGGCAGGGTCTGCTGAAACAGTCGATCTGGGATTCCGGTCTCGACGGAGAGAACCTGCGACATGGCAGCAAGTTGCTGGAATGGCTGGTCTGGATTGGTGATCCGTCGCTTTCCGACAAGGACCGTAATCGGCTCTATCACGTGGGCGAACAGATCGGTGATCGGATCCTTGATGTCTGGAAACGGGTTTTTAATGAATCACTGCCTGCGGAGTCCCTGTCCGGGATCGAATCCGCTATGGTTTCCAGGCTGAGAGGAGAGGCGCCGGATCTTGTGGATGCCCTGCCGGCGGCGGGGAGCTTCCACTGGGACAGCACCTGGCTCAGCTTCGAAGTGCCCGCGGCAGAAGCTTTTGAACCGTATGAGGGGCAATGGTTTGTCGAGGGCGAGGGTGTCGCAGAGCAGCGCCGTTACTTCTATGCGTTCTTGCCGGAGTCGGCAGAAATCCTCTGGACCAACGGCGCCGGCGTGAAACTGGGGCTGCAGACCTGGGGCGAGTTTCAGAGGGCCCTTGAGCAGGAGCAGATCCGGCCATTGCCGCAGCTCACGCCGTTCGGAACGGTGTTGGCAGAAACCGTGGAACTGCTTGCCCGTGTCTGCGAGAAGCAGCGTCGGCAGAGGGAGCAGGCGGCGGAAGCTGCCAGGCTGCGTGCCGAGGAATTGAGGCGGGAAAAAGAAGCCGCGGAAGAACGGCGCAGAGCTGAGGAAGCGGAGCGTGAAGCCGAGCTTGAGCGCCAGCGGCAAGCCGATGAAGAGCAACGACTCGCCGATGAACAGGCTGAAAAGGAACGGATCCGGAAGGAAAGAACACTGCTGGCCGAGAAACAGGTGGATGCTATCAAGCTTGGTGGCTGGATTGTCGTTGAACCCGATGAAACGTCTGATGAACCTGCCCGTCTGAAACTGGCCGTGCGCATCAATGCGTCGAGAAAGCTCGTGTTTGTGGACCGTCTGGGCCTGAACAGGCGCGAATTTCTCGAGGACGCCCTGGTTGAGGGGATTGTCGGAGGACGGATCCGGGTTCTGGGAACCTCCGCGGAATTCGACGACACCCTTAGCAGGGTAGTCGGGCGGATTCGCGTTGGCCGCAACTGATATTGCCGAAGCAGGAAAAACAATAATGACAGATAATGACTATAGCTTTGGAACCCGGAATGAGCCGCCCGTTGATCAGGACAATCGGGCAGATTACCGTCTTACGGCGCGAGCCAGGGCAATACTCGAGCTTGAGTCCGGCTTGCCGGAAGAAACCGGAGCCGAGGAGCGGGACCTTGTCTGCGGTATTCGTGATATTTCGGCCAGTGGCCTTTGCCTGACAGCTGACGAACCCCTTTCCCTGGGGGCCCTGCTGCCGGCGAGCGTATTTCTTGGTAACCATGCCCAGCCTTTCGGTCTGATGGTCGAAGTGGTCTGGTGTCGACCCAACGAGTCGAGCTTTCTGGTGGGGGCGCGAATCATTGAGTCTGACGAAACCGCATACGTCGAGTGGGTGGAGGCCGTGGCCTCGGCGATGGCCCAGGATTGACTCTTGTCCGTGCAATCCAACGAAAAGAGCCGGCATAACGCCGGCTCTTTTACGTTCGGGGAGGGTGAGACTTACTCTTCAAGTTCACCCATTCCGGTAATGTTGAAGCCGCCGTCCACGTACATGATCTCGCCGGTAATACCGGAGGACATATCAGAGCCGAGGAATGCAGCAGCATTACCCACTTCGTCGATGGTGACGTTTCGCCGCAGCGGCGCACGCCTGGCATTTTCGGCCAGCATCTTACGGAAGCTCTTGATGCCAGAGGCGGCCAGGGTCTTGATCGGACCCGCGGAAATGCCATTCACACGAATGCCGTCCCGGCCCAGGCTGGCGGCCATGTAGCGAACATTGGCTTCCAGGGAAGCCTTGGCCAAGCCCATCACATTGTAGTTCTGCAGAACCTTCTCAGCGCCCAGGTAGCTCAGGGTAATCAGCGAGCTGCCTTCATGCATCATGCCGCGGGCACCCTTGGCCAGCGCGACAAAGCTGTAGGAGCTGATATCGTGGGCAATGCGGAAGCCATCACGGGTGGTCACGTCGACGTAGTTGCCGTCCAGCTCGTGTCCAGGCGCATAGCCGACAGCATGCACAATGATGTCGATGTTGTCCCAGTGCTTGCCCAGCTCTTTGAAGACGTTTTCAATTTCTTCGTCGCTTGCGACATCGCAGGGGAAAGTCAGCTTGCTTCCCCACTGTTCGGCGAACTTCTCAACCCGTGGCTGAAGTTTTTCATTCTGGTAGGTAAACGCCAGTTCGGCACCCTCGCGGGCGAAGGCCTCGGCGATACCGTAAGCAATGGACAGTTTGCTGGCTACGCCAACGATCAGTGCTTTCTTGCCACTGAGGATTCCCATGGGTCGTTCTCCCTGTGTTCCTGATTTGCGAGCATTATCCCTGAGTGCTCTGGTCGGGGTAACGCTCAAATAGTCGTAGTTGGTTTCTGGTAAAAGAACGCGGCGTTCAGCAGTTCACGGGTGTACTCCGCCTGCGGTGCATCGAAAATCCTGGCCGCGTCACCATATTCCACGATCCGGCCATGCTGCAGCACCAGCAGCTTATGGCTCAGGGCGCGCACCACAGCCAGGTCATGGCTGATAAAGATATAGCTTAGACCATAACGGGTCTGGATAGCCCTCAACAGTTCAATGACCTGCTTCTGCACGGTGCGGTCCAGGGCGGATGTGGGTTCGTCCAGAATGATCAGGTCGGGCTGCAGCACCAGAGCCCGGGCGATGGCAATGCGTTGGCGCTGGCCGCCAGAGAATTCGTGTGGATAACGATGCCGTGCCTCCGGATCAAGGCCAACGTCGGTGAGCGCGCGAATCACTTTGCTGTCGTGTTCGGCTGCGTTTTCCGCGTCGTGGATCTCCAGCCCTTCGCGGACAATTTCGGCAATGGACATTCTGGGACTGAGGCTGCCAAACGGATCCTGAAAGACAATCTGCACGCGCCTTCGCCAGGGCCTGAAATCCTTCTGGTTAAGAAACGCCAGCTCCTCGCCCGCGAGGCGGATACTTCCGGTACTGGCGGTAAGCTTCAGCAGCGCATGGCCGATGGTGGTTTTGCCGCTGCCACTTTCCCCGACGATTCCGAGCGTTTCGCCGCGATTGAGCTGGAAATCGGCGCCCTGCACAGCGTGAAAGGATTCCTTCACCTTGCCCAAAAGGCTCTTTCGTATCGGGAAACGCACGTCCAGTCGCTCAACAGCCAGCAACGGTTCTGCACGTTTATCGAGGGGTAGGGGCGCCTCCGGGGGCTCGGCATCCAGAAGCTTTCGTGTATAGGGGTGTTGTGGGCTGGCAAACAGGGCATCGGTATCAGCCTCTTCCACGAGTTTGCCATGTTCCATGACAGCCACCCGGTCGGCGTACCGCCGAACGATGGTCAGGTCATGGGTAATCAGAAGAATGGCCATACCCAGTTTCTTCTGAAGGTCCCTGAGCAATTCGAGAACCTGTTTCTGGACGGTTACATCCAGTGCCGTCGTAGGCTCGTCCGCGATAAGGAGATCGGGTTCATTGGCCAGGGCCATGGCGATCATCACCCGCTGCTTTTGCCCCCCCGAAAGTTGGTGGGGATAGGCGCCAAGCTTGCTTTCCGGGTTCTGTATCCCCACGAGTTGCAGCAGCTCCAGACAGCGCTGTTTTGCCTGTGGCCCGCGCATTCCCTTGTGCAGTTCCAGGGTTTCGCCAATCTGCTTTTCCACGGTATGTAGAGGATTAAGGGATGTCATGGGCTCCTGGAATATCATCCCGATCTCCCGGCCGCGGATCTGGCGCATGCGCTTCTCGGTGGCGGCCAGAAGATCTTCATCGCGGTACCGGATCTGCCCGCTGGGGTAGCTGGCGTGCCGCGCATCCAGGAGGCGCAGAATCGACAGTGCCGAAATGGATTTTCCGGAGCCGCTTTCGCCCACCAGTGCGAGGGTCTCGCCTTCACGGATTGCCAGTGACAGGGATTCGACGGCTGGAGGCCCGTGATCAAAACAGATGGAAAGATCGGAAATCTGAAGTAACTGGCTCATATCAGCTCTTCCTCGGATCGAAGGCATCGCGTACGGCCTCACCCACGAACACCAGCAAGGTGAGCATCAGAGACAGCGATACGAAGGCGGATATGCCCAGCCAGGGCGCATGCAGGTTGGCCTTGCCCTGGGCAATCAGTTCCCCCAACGAGGGTGAACCGGAGGGCAGACCAAAGCCCAGGAAATCCAGGGAGGTCAGGCCGGTAATTGCCCCCGTCAGAATGAACGGGAGGAAGGTCAGCGTGGCTACCATGGCATTGGGGAGTATATGCCGGAACATGATTTTGCGGTTGTCCAGACCCAGTGCACGGGCAGCTTTGACGTATTCGAAGTTACGGGCACGCAGGAATTCCGCACGGACCACATCCACCAGCCCCATCCAGCTGAACAGCAGCATGATGCCCAGCAGCCACCAGAAGTTTGGCTGCACAATGCTGGAGAGAATGATCAGCAGATACAGCACCGGCAGGCCGGACCAGACCTCGATAAAGCGCTGGCCCAGCAGATCAATTTTGCCGCCGTAAAAGCCCTGGATGGCGCCGACCACTACGCCGACAATGCAACTGGCGATGGTCAGGGTAAGGCCGAACAGAACCGAAATGCGGAAGCCATAGATCACCCGGGCTGCAACATCCCGGCCCTGATCGTCGGTTCCCAGCCAGTTCTCTGCACTCGGCGGCGCCGGTGACGGAACCTCGAGATCGTAATTGATGGTGTTGTAGCTGAACCGGATCGGTGGCCAGACCATCCATCCGTTCGCGCTTATCTCATCGGCGATAAAGGGATCGCGATAATCGGCTTCCGTGGGCAGGAAACCACCAAAGGTTTCTTCCGGCACGGATTGGACCACCGGGAAGTAGAGGTCGCCTTTGTAGGACACGACCAGTGGCGAGTCGTTGGCAATCAGCTCAGCAACCAATGACAGGCCAAACAGGGCGAGAAAGATCCACAAAGACCAGAAACCCCGGCGGTTTTTCCGGAAGTTCCGCAGGCGCCGCTGTTGGATCGGAGTCAGAGACCGGAAACTCACGCACCCTCCCGGCTTTCAAAATCGATCCGCGGATCGACCAGGACGTAGGTAATGTCGCTGATCAGCTTCAGGATCAGGCCCATCAGGGTGAAGATATACAGGGTGCCGAAGATCACGGGATAGTCGCGGTTCAGGGCCGCCTCGAAACCGAGCAGCCCGAGCCCGTCGAGGGAGAAGATCACTTCAATCAGCAGGGAGCCCGTAAAGAACAGAGCGACAAGGACGCCTGGCAGGCTGGCAATCACGATCAGCATGGCATTGCGAAATACGTGGCCATACAGCACTTCTTTCTGGTCCAGACCCTTGGCGCGGGCGGTTACCACGTACTGCTTTCCGATCTCATCCAGGAAGGAATTCTTGGTAAGCAGGGTCAGGGTGGCAAAACCGCCGATCACATTTGCGGTGACGGGCAACGCCAGGTGCCAGAAGTAATCCCCGATTTTCTGGTACCAGGTAAGCTCGTCGAAATTCGAAGAGGTCAGGCCCCGGAGCGGAAACCAGTCGAAATAACTGCCCCCGGCAAACAACACGATGAGCAGTATCGCGAAGAGGAAGCCCGGAATGGCGTAGCCCACCACAATGGCTGAGCTGGTCCAGACATCGAACCTGGAGCCGTCTGTAACGGCTTTCCGGATGCCCAGGGGGATGGAAATAAAATAGATGATCAGCGTCGACCACAGCCCCAGGGAGATCGAAACGGGCATTTTATCGATTATCAGGTCGATGACGCTTTTTTCCCGGAAGAAGGAATCACCGAAGTTGAAGGTGGCGTAATCGCCAAGCATCTTGAAGAAGCGTTCGTGAGCAGGCTTGTCGAAGCCATACATGACTTCGATTTCTTTCAGAAGCTCATCGGGTATGCCGCGGGAACCACGCGTGTCGCCGGAAGAGTCGGCTACCTCGCCACCGGTTCCACCACCGGAAGCCCGGGCCAGCGCGCTGCCGCCGTGGCCTTCCATCTCAGCGATAAGCTGCTCAACGGGACCACCGGGGGCCGCCTGCACAATGACAAAGTTGAGCAGCATGATTCCGATCAGCGTGGGGATGATCAGCGCCAGACGCCTGAGTATGTAGATGCCCATTTGGCGGCGTTTTCCTCAGGGCTTCGCCCACCAGTTGTCCAGATCAATGCCGTTTTTCGGCGTCTCGGCTGGACGTTGCAGATGGTTCCAGTAGGCGACACGGTCGCTTCTCAGGTGCCAGTGAGGAATCACATAATAGTGGTGCAGCAGAACCCGGTCCAAGGCGCGAACCCGGTAAACCAGTTCCTCTCGGTTTGGCGCCTGAATGACCATGTTCACAAGCTCGTCGATCACCGGATCGCTCACGCCCATGTAATTCCGTGAGCCTTTGGCATCCACGGTGGATGAATGCCAGTATTCCCGCTGTTCATTGCCCGGGGAATCCGATTGGCCGAACACCTGGGTGATCATATCGAAATCGAATTCCCGCAGGCGCTGGATGTACTGGTTGCTGTCCACGAGGCGTACGGTCACATCGATACCGAGACGGCCGAGGTTGTTCTTGAAAGGCAGAACCACCCGCTCGAAGCTTTTCTGGAACAGCAGGATTTCGAACGCCAGTGGTTCGCCGGTTTCGCCGTGTACCATCTTGCCATCGCGGATGATATACCCGGCGGACTTGAGCAGACCCAGAGCCGTCCTCAGATTCTCGCGGAGGCCCTGCTGGCCTTCGGTGGTGGGTGGCTGGTACTCCTCGGTAAACACATCATCGGGCAACTGATCCCGGTAAGGTTCGAGTATTTCCAGTTCACGGCCGGTGGGGAGACCCGAGGAAGCGAGATCGCTGTTTTCAAAGTAGCTGTCAGTACGGGTGTACTGGTCGAAGAAGAGGTTCTTGTTGGCCCACTGGAAGTCGAAACCATAGGCCAGCGCTTCACGAACCAGCGGGTCCGAAAACACCTTTCTGCGGGTGTTGAAGGCAAAACCCTGCATGCCTGAAGGCCGGTGATGCTCGATGGCTTCCTTCATGATCGTGCCGTTTTCGAACCGCTCCCCGGTGTAGGCTGTGGCCCAGTTCTTGGCAGAAGACTCCAACCGGAAATCGAAACTGCCGGCCTTGAACGCCTCCAGCGCCACGGTGTCATCGGTGTAGTAGTCGTAGGTGATCTGATCGAAGTTGAAGCGGCCATTCCGGACGCCAAGATCCTGTGCCCAGTAATCGTCAACCCGTTCGTAAGTAATCGACCGGCCTGCTTCGAAGTCACCAATCCGGTAGGGGCCACTGCCCAACGGCGGGTTGAGGCCATTCTTGCCAAATTCGCGATCGGCCCAGTAGTGTTGGGGCAAAATGGGCATCTGGCCGAGGATCAGCGGCAGCTCCCGATTGCTGGTTTCCTTGAAGTCAAAACGTACTCGCTGAGGGCTTTCTATCGTGACTGTTTCGACGTCAGCGTAGTAGTTCCGGAAGAAGGGGTGCCCCTGGGTAGTAAGCGTGTCGAAGGAGAATTTCACATCCTCAGCGGTAATGGCTTCGCCATCGTGGAACCGCGCCTGTTCACGGATATTGAAAACCACATAGCTCCGGTCTTCGGGTGTCTCCAGGGATTCGGCAATCAGGCCGTAGGCCGAAAAGGGCTCATCGTCAGACGACTCAAGGAGTGTGTCATACAGATAGTTGCTGATGCCCGCGGCGGCAACACCCCGGATATCAAAAGGATTGAATGAGTCGAAGCCGTTGGCAACAACCGCCATTTTCAGGGTGCCGCCTTTCGGGGCTTCCGGATTCACGTAATCGAAGTGGCTGAACCCGGCGGGGTATTTGGTGTCCCCGTGCATGGCAATGCCATGGGCTGGCATTGCCTCGTCGGCGACGGAAAAGGGTGAGATAAGCGGTGTGGCAATAAGTGCCAGGGCTGATAAAAACGACGTAAGGGATGAGGCTTTCCGTGTTCTTGTCATAAGTCTCGCACGTCAGGGACTGTTTCGGATATCAACGTAGAGTACCAGACTTTGCCCGGGTTGCAGATAACGGGCGGTATTCAGATCGTTCCAGCTTGCGATGTCCCGCACATTCACGGAAAACCTGCTGGCAATCCGGGCAAGGGAGTCGCCTTTGCGCACCCGGTAGCCTACTTTCCGAACCATAGCCTTGCCACGGCCACTGTTGGCTGCCACAACCGTCGGCTGACTGGTTTTGGACCAGATGACCAGTTCCTTGCCGGGTATCAGCGGATCGCCCGGCGCCATACCGTTCCAGGCAGCAACTTCACGTACGGACACCCGGTGCTCGCGGGCAATGTCCCAGAAGGTGTCGCCCTTGCGCACCGTGTAACGAACCTTGTTACCGTCCCGCTTACGCTCCTGTTTGCGCTCAAGGCGCTGGGAGGCGCTCAGGGCGTAAGCATCGCTGCCCTTGGAAGCAAAGGGAATCATCAGGCGCTGGCCAATTCGTATCAGGTCGCTGTCCAGATTGTTGACCTGCTGCAGCACTGACGGCGTTGTGGAGAACTTGCGGGAGATCGAATTGAGACTGTCTCCGGATTTGACTTCGTAGTTGCGCCAGGACACCCGTTGATTGGCTGGAATTTCAGCCAGGGCGGCACGGAACGTCTCCGCATTCCCAACCGGAACGAGCAACCGGTGAGGTCCATCCGGCGAAGTTGCCCAGCGATTGTAGGAGGGGTTCAGGAGGTAGATCTCGTCGACATCTACTCCGGCCAGTTCTGCCGCCTGGGCAAGGTCGAGCTGGGAGCCGGTATCAACAACTTCGAAGTAGGGTTCGTCTTTCAGCGATGGCAGTTCAATGCCATAGGCCTCGGGATTGTCGAATATTTTCGCCAGAGCAATCAGTTTGGGGACGTAGTGTCTGGTCTCCCGGGGCAGGTGAAGAGACCAGAAGTCTGTCGGCTTGTTGGCGTTCCGGTTGCGGCGCATGGCGCTGGAAACCGTGCCGCCGCCGCTGTTGTAGGCGGCAAGGGCGAGCGTGTGGTCGCCATCAAACCGGTTTGCGAGGCGCTCGAGATAGGTCAGGGCAGCGTCGGTTGCGGCGATGACGTCACGACGGTCATCGTGCCACCAGCTCTGTGTCAGGCCAAAGTATTTGCCCGTGGAGGGAATGAATTGCCAGAGACCGGCCGCGCGCCCATGGGAGTACGCAAACGGATCGAACGCGCTTTCAACAACGGGGAGCAGAGCATATTCGGCAGGCAAGCCCCGCTTTTCGGTCTCGTTGACGATATAGTGAAGGTAGCGACTGCCGCGTTCCACAACCCGGTCAATGTAGCCGGGATGTCGGGCATACCAGTTCAACTGGTCCCGAACCCGTTCATTGTCGATATCGTGATCCAGAACAAATCCTGAGCGCAGTCTTGCCCACAGATCTTGCTCAACTGCCTCCGCCTCAGCGGTTTTCTGAACCGGATTGTCGAGCTTCTCCCGGGCATCCCTGGCAGCATCCTTCAATTCCGGAGCAATAGCTTCGTCCAGCGGCTCGTCGCGGGCAGCGTCACGGTTTTCTCCGGTCTCGACAGCTTTCTTGAGCCCTTCATCGCCCGCGGCGACCGTGACTTCCTGTGTGTTCAGCGGGCTTTGCTCTCCCTGGCTGATCAGGCTGGTGCAGCCACTTGCGAGGGCTCCGGCGAAAAACAAAAACGACAATCGTCTGGCCGACATAACAGCATCCGGGTTCAGGTTGAGGCCGGATTCAGCATCTGAAACTCCGGCATATTGAACAATTTACGGTCACAATTTTGAAATGATTCTATGGGACCGATTAAAAAGGGGTCAAGAAACCTCTCGTTACGGCTCTGAGAGGATTTGTTAAGTGCGTATCACCAGGCGTCAGAAATTATCCTTGCCGTGGCGAATGGCCGCAAAAATAGCGTTATCGGAATCGGCGGGCAGGCCGCGGCTTGAGCAATAGGCCCGGGCGGAGTCCACTACCGCCGGATCATCCCACCGCAGAAACGGATTGAGCCGTTTCTCGTTCTCGAGGATTGAAGGAACCGTCGGTTCTCCTGCATCGCGGGCGGCCTGACACTCCTGCTCGAACGTCCGGAGACCTTCGTCTTCCGGCAACCAGCTGCGGGCAAAGCGCAGGTTCGCGAGGGTGTACTCGTGGGCGCAGTAAACGGCGGTCTTGCCAGGCAGCGCCCGGAGGGTCTGAAGAGACTGACGCATCTGCTCCGGTGAGCCCTCGAACAGACGTCCGCATCCACAGACAAAAAGGGTATCGCCACAGAAGAGAACCGGCCGACCATTTACCTCGACGTCGGTGAAGTAGGCAATATGATCGAGAGTATGGCCGGGAACGCCCAGGACCTGGAAGGTGATATCTTCCCAGATCACCTCGTCACCGGGATGAACCAGGTTGGTACTGCCTTTGTAGGGCGAATCCGCGGGGCCCGTTACCCTGCAATCCGGAAAACGGGAGAGCAATTCTTTGACACCGCCGACATGGTCCGGATGATGGTGGGTCACCAGAATGGTATCCAGGGTCAGTCCGTTCTCGGCCAGATGGTCCAGGACCGGTTGGGCCTGGCCCGGGTCCACGATCAGCGCCTTGTCGCTGGCGGTGTCGGAAAGGCACCAGATATAGTTGTCACTGAAGGCGGGTATGGCGGAAATGGTCAGCATAGGGCCCCACATGTGCTTATCGAATGTGACTGATATGATAGAGCATTAAATACAAGGCCCCAACCATGGGAAAGGGCTTCCTGGAGTGGCGCATTGGTGAGTGAATCCGAGGCAGTTGATTATTCCGCCAGACATGAGAGCTTTGAGCGCTGGTTCCAGACTCCGTTGGGTCGGGCACTGTTGGCCGACCAGAGACGCTTTGTCGACGCCGAGCTACAGCGTCTGACAGGCGCCAGGCAGTTGCAGGTGGGGATCAGCCATCGGCTGCCATTGGCTACCGGCACGGATTTTTCCCAGAAGATCATGACAGCGCCAAGATGGTATCCCCATATTCCGGATGGAGTCGCCATCTGCGATGCCGACGAGCTGGCCTTTCCCGGTGACTCGATGGATCTTGTCGTGCTGCATCACACGGCCGATTTCTCTCCTTACCCTCACCAGGTGATTCGCGAGGCGGCGCGCGTGCTCCGGGGAGAGGGCACGATGGCGCTGTTTGGTTTTAACCCTCTGAGCCTCTGGGGCGCGCGCAAACTGATCTCCAGGAGCAGCGAGGGCCCGTGGGGCGGTCGCTTCCTCTTGCGCGGACGCATGGAAGACTGGCTGCACTTGCTGGGCTTTAATGTCGAAGCGTCGATTACCCGGTTTTTCAGGCCACCACTGCAGCGCAGTGGTCGCAAGCCGACGAGCCGGATTGACAACCGTTTGTCCGGAAATCGACTCCTGCCAGTAGGCGCCTATTACTGTATCCTTGCCAAAAAACGCGTCCACGTTCGGTTGCCAAGGCGCCCCGTCTGGCGCCAAAGCAAGGTGATTGCCCTGCCGGGCACCGGTACCGTTGGCGCCTCCCGAGGTTGCAGCCGCAGTGGCTCGCCGATTAACAGACCGAAGTGAATCACCGAAAATTAAATCAGGAGGCTGAATGGCCGGCAAGGTAACCCTCTATACGGATGGCGCCTGCAAAGGCAACCCCGGGCCCGGCGGCTGGGGCGTGGTTTTGCGCTATGGCGACAATCGAAAGACCCTGCACGGCGGGGAGGCGAATACCACGAACAACCGCATGGAATTAATGGCAGCCATCCGTGGTCTGGAGGCCCTGAAGCGCCCGTGCGAGGTGGAGCTGTTTACGGATTCGCAGTACGTGCGCAAAGGCATTACGGAATGGATGGCAGGCTGGAAGCGGAACGGCTGGAAGACCTCCGCGAAAAAGCCCGTGAAGAACGAAGATCTCTGGCGCGAGCTGGATGCCGAAGTGGCCCGGCACCAGATTAACTGGCACTGGGTAAAAGGGCACTCTGGTGTTCCTGACAATGAACTGGCGGATGAACTGGCCAATCGCGGTGTCGACGAGCTTTCCGGCGCATAGATTCAGAGCGCATAAATACAGTTAACCAGGTACAGGCAATGAGACAGATCGTACTGGATACAGAAACCACGGGTATCGACCCGGCAGAAGGTCACCGGATCATCGAGATCGGTTGTGTTGAATTGATGGAGCGCCAGCTCACCGGCCGCAACTACCATGTCTATATCAACCCGGACCGGGAAGTAGAGGCTGAGGCGATCACTGTTCACGGCATCACCAACGAGTTCCTTGCCGACAAACCCCGTTTCGCGGAAATCGCCGATGAGTTCTTCGAGTTCATCAAGGGCGCCGAGCTGGTTATCCATAACGCTGCGTTCGACGTCGGCTTCATGGACTCGGAATTCGCCCGTCTCAAGCCGGTACGGAAAACCGCGGACCACTGCGGAATCGTGGACTCGCTCGCTATCGCAAGGGCCCGTCACCCGGGGCAGAAGAACAACCTTGATGCGCTCTGCAAGCGCTACGGTGTGGACAACAGCAACCGTGACCTCCACGGCGCGTTGCTGGATGCGGAGATCCTGGCCGATGTTTACCTCCTGCTTACCGGTGGCCAGACCGCGCTGTCACTGGATGCCGGATCCGAGAACGGCGGCGGTAACGGCGGAATTCGAAGGCTGCCTGCTGACAGAGCGCCCCTGTCGGTGGTTCGTGCCTCCAGTTCAGAGGCCGAAGCCCACAAAGAGTTCATGTCCCTGCTCGAAAAACAGGCGGGCGAAACTGTGTGGGGTAAACTCCAGAGCCCGGAATGAGAACTGGGTCGGGCTGTACCAAATGTTACATTCCGCCTTTCTTGAGGTACTTGAGTTTTATGTTATAAGTAATGATAAGTTCGCCAGTTTTTTGCGAACTGGCTTTGGCCGGAAAAGGGGTTAGCCGGCCCAGAACAAAAAGGCCTGGTACGCGACAGCCGGACCAGTGACCACCAAAGAGGATGCGGTAGTCTCCGCAACATTAACGGGAAGCGTTTATGGTTCAGTCGTCTCTCGCGACGAAATCGCAGTCGTTTGATCTGGTCAAAAGTGAAATAGAGCAGACCATCAAGCAGGCAGAATCCAGCCTTGAACGCTTTCAGGAAAACCGCGAAAGGGGTGAGGATCTCCAGAACTGTGTTGATTTCATCAACCAGTTGCGGGGCATTTTTATTCTGGTGGAGCTGCGGGGCGGAACCCTGCTGTGCCAGGAAGCAGTAACTATGGCCAACGACGTTCCCGTTGGCGCTAATGACGACAAAAACATCCTCCTTACTACCCTCAATAGCGCTCTGTTCATTCTTCGGCGCTATGTCGAGTACTATCATCAGCAGCGCGAAGACCATCCCGAGCTGTTGCTTCCCGTGATCAATGACCTCCGAGAGGCCCGCCGGGAAAAACCCTATCCCGAATCCTGTTTTTTTGATGTCGATGTCAAAGAGAGGCCGGATTTTTGTGCCGGTTTGTCATTGCAGCCGTTTGAAGGCAATGAGGCGGATTACGAAGTCATGGCGCGTCGCATGCGCCTGACCTTCCAGGTTGCGCTTTTGGGAATTCTTCGCGACCGGAACGATGTGGTAAACAAGAAATTGATTGGCCGCGCTTCGAGAGGACTTGCCCGCCTTTGCCAGGGCGCACCTATGGGGCAGATGTGGTGCCTTGTCGGCATTGTTGCGGACACCATGCTTGATCGCGCTATGGTCTTTAACAAGGCCCGCAAGCGCATGTTCATGCGGATCGAGAAGTACGCCCGGGAAGTGGTGTACGTGGGCAAGGTTGCCACGGGTAAAGACGCGCCGGATTCGCTGATTCGGGATCTGGTCTATCTGCTGTACCGCAGCGGGTCTGCTAACCCTGAAGTTACCGAGGTGTTATCCGCTTACCATCTCGCGCCGGCGGATTTTCCGGATTCTATGCTGGAAGCCCATGCGCGCAGGTTGTACGGTCCTGGCAGTGATGTCCTTAAATCCCTGTCAGAAGCGCTGCAGGATGAACTGAACCAGTTGAAGGACAAGCTGGACATCATTGAACGCGGTATCGAGCCGGATCTGGCGGAGCTGTCTTCGATTGCCGATGCCCTCGAACGACTGGCCAACACTTTGGTGATGCTTGACCTGAACAAGCTGGCGGGCGTTTCAAGAGAAGAGGCGAGCAAGCTTCGGGGTTGGGAAGCAGAATCTCGCTTGCCAGGTGATGATGAACTGTATCGACTCGCCGATTCCGTCCTGGGAATCGAAGACGCCGTCATGCAGATCGTGACCCGCGGCATCACGTCGGAAACCGACGCGTTGGCCGGTGGTGAACGCAAGCGGGAGGAGTCTGTCTACCTCCGTGAGGCGCTCTATGTCGTGGCTGACGAAGCCCGTGGGGCATTGACCCTGGCAAAGCGTGCAATCACCGCTTTTATCGAATCCGACTACGACAAACTGCATCTTGCCAATCTGCCAGCAACCCTGCACAGCATCTGGGGTGGCCTGCAAATGGTGAATGATCCTGGAGCCGCCGGGGTTCTCGAGCGGGTTGCGGCTTCAATCCAGGAGCGCTTGCTGGATGCGAAGGAAGCGCCAGCCGCCCAGGTGCTCGAGGCGCTGGCGGACGCTCTGACTTCGCTGGAGTACTGCATCGAGAGTATTGGCAAAAGCGAAGACCGCAACGTAGATCTACTGAAACTGGCTGAATCGTCGCTGGACGATGTAGGTTTGTAGTTCCATGTCCCACACGCTCGCTATCATTGTACTGGCCGCTGCCGGCGCTGTGATGGTTATAGCGGGCCTGCTGTTTTTCAGGCACCCCCGATGGTTGCTCACCTGGATTAAAGGAACAGCGGTTTTCGGTGTCATTCTGGCCGGTTTATATGTCCTCGTGATTGCGGTAAATCTGAGCAGCTATCATTCACTGGTAGGCTTGCAGACCGCGGCAAGCATCTCCACCCAGAGACAGGCCGAACAGATCTGGCAGGTTTCCCTTCAGAGTCAGGATGGGTTGTCTGTGGTGAGAACGCTGCAGGGCGATCAATGGCAGATTGACGCCAGGATTCTCCGTTTTACCGGCCCCTTCCGTTGGCTTGATATCGCTCCCGGTTACCGGCTCGAGCAATTGAGTGGGCGTTACACGTCGCTTGAGCAGGAGAGGTCGGCTCCGAGGACTTCCATAGGCCTCGCTGAAGGCATCTGGCCTGATCTCTGGCAGTGGGACCGTCAATTCAACTTGCCGTTTGTGGAGGCCGTGGACGGAAGCATGACGTTCATGCCAATGCGGGATGGGGCTGTTTTCGAGGTAAAGCTATCCTCTTCGGGTCTGGTTGCTGTTCCGGTAAACGAGCAGGCGAGGGAAGCCGTGCAGTTCTGGAATCAATAGATTCTCGGGCATAAAAAAAGCCTGCGTCGAGACGCAGGCTTTTTTGTGCTTGACGGGGGGCAATCAGCCCATCTTGAACAGTTCGCCCAATTTGGTTGCCAGCATCATATCGCCTTCGGCGCGCAGTTGACCTGCCATGAATGCCTGCATGCCGTCGGTCTCGCCTGAAACGATGCCCTGCAGGGTTTCGGAGTTCATGATCAGGGTAACGGATGGATCGTCATGGGCGCCTTCGTGCATTTTGCAGGTGCCGTCATTAATAACGAGGTGGTAGGTCTTGTCGTCCTCGATGTCGAACTGGAATACCAGGTCCAGGCCTTGAGCTGCGTCTGCGTTGAAATTCTGTTCGAGTTGTTCAAATACCTGAGCTACAGACATTGTTTTACCCTTTTGATGGTTGTCTAGTCATGATCACGACGGCTTGATGTCCCTGGCTGCACGAGCCTGATCGGGTGCCCGGGTAGAGCCGACCTCGCAATCCGACTTTATGGTGAGTGGTCGGCCCTGTCAAGATCGATCGAACGCTTGTTTTAATTTTTTTGCTCTCCTTATCACCATAAATTCGGTAAGTTACACTCTTGTTCCCGCACACTGAGTTGGAGAAGCACTTTGGAGTTCCTGACAGAATACGGTTTGTTTTTGGCCAAGATCGTTACTTTCGTGGTGGCGGCCCTGGTAGTGATCTCTGTCATCATGTCCGCGGCCCAGAAGGATCGGGGCGATCATGAGGGCGAGGGAGAACTCAAGATCCGGAAACTCAACGAGAAATACGAAAAGCTGCGTGAATCGATTCAGTCACGGCTGATGTCTGATCACCAAAGAAAGGTGTTCCAGAAGGCCCGGAAAAAGGCTCAGAAGGCGGAGAAGAAAGCGGCCAAGGCCGCGAAGAATACCGATGAGCAGGATGACAGTCGTGGTCGCGTCTATGTTCTGGATTTCGACGGCGATATCAAAGCCAGCGACACAGATCCGCTTCGCAGGGCAATTACTGCGGTGCTGAGTATTGCCGATCCGGAAAAAGACGAAGTGGTTATCCGCCTCGAAAGCGGTGGTGGGCTGGTTCATTCCTATGGCCTTGCGGCCGCCCAGCTGGACCGGATTCGCAGCAAGGGTCTTCGCCTCACCGCCTGCGTTGACAAGGTGGCGGCCAGTGGAGGCTACATGATGGCCTGCGTCGCAGACAGGATCGTTGCTTCGCCCTTTGCCATCCTGGGCTCGATCGGTGTGGTTGCCCAGCTTCCGAATTTCCATCGTTTCCTCAAGAAGAACGACGTGGACTTCGAGGTGCTCACCGCTGGAGAGCACAAACGCACCATGACTATATTTGGTGAAAACACCGATAAAGGCCGACAGAAATTTCTGGAAGATCTTGAAGACACTCACGGTCTTTTCAAAGAGTATGTCAGCGAACGCCGGCCGGACCTGGACATTGCAGCCGTTGCCAATGGAGATATCTGGTTTGGCAAGCGAGCGCTCGAAGTGAAACTGATCGACGAGATCAAGACCTCCGACGAATATCTCATTGAAGCCTGCGACCGGGCAGACGTAGTCTCAGTGGCATATCAGCGCAAGCGGACCCTTCCGGAAAAACTCGGATTGGCCACCAGTTCGGCGCTTGAACACACTGTCTGGAAAGTCCTGGGCGCCTTCCGCAACCAGAAGTTCCAGTAGACCACCGAAAGCGGAGAAGAATGATGACCACCAATTCCGAATTCAAGGCCTGGCGCGTTGAAGAGCAGAACGGCGAGTATGTCGGTGCGGAGAAATCTTTGAGTACTGCCGACCTTCCTGATGGTGACGTCCTGATACGGGTAAGCCACTCTTCTCTCAACTACAAGGATGCGCTGTCGGCTTCCGGCAATAAGGGCGTTACCCGTTCCTTTCCCCATACCCCGGGTATTGATGCAGCAGGAGAGGTCGTCGATTCCGCCACTGGCAACCCCTCGAACGGCAGTCCGGTTATCGTGACCGGGTACGACCTGGGCATGAATACAGACGGCGGTTTTGGCGAATACATCCGCGTACCTGCCGCCTGGTGTGTTCCCATGCCGGAAGGATGGAACGCTCGTACCGCTATGATCTATGGCACCGCCGGCCTCACCGCCGGTCTCTGTGTTCAGAAGCTTCTGACTATGGGCGCCAAGCCGGAGCAGGGCAAAGTCGCTGTTTCAGGAGCCTCCGGTGCCGTTGGCACCGTTGCGGTGGAACTGCTTGCCAAACTTGGGTTCGACGTCGTCGCCATAAGCGGCAAGGCCGACCATGCAGACGATCTCAAAGCTCTTGGGGCTAAAGAAGTTGTGGGTCGTGAAACCCTGGCCGAGGATAAGAAACCCCTCGTTAAACCGGCATTTGCGAACGCTGTCGATACGGTGGGTGGTAGCCCATTGGCCGAACTGCTCAAGCAGATCAAGCCTGGTGGCTCAGTATCCTGTTGTGGTCTCGTAGCCGGTCCGGGCCTTCAGTCCACCGTGCTGCCGTTTATCCTGCGAGGCGTGAATCTGCTGGGTGTCGATTCGGTAGAGATTCCCCTGCCAGAGAAAGAAGCGGTATGGAAGAAATTCGCCGGGGAGTGGGCGTGTCCGAAGACCGAAGCGTCTGCCCGGGATATCGGTCGCAGTGAGCTGGATGGGGCGCTGAAGGCGTTCTTGAAAGGTGAATCAGCCGGCAAGATTGTCCTGGATCACTCTAAATAAGAAGCGACTCCAACCGATAAGATGGAATAGAAGAGAGGGAAAAGCCCCTCTCTTCGTACTCTAAAGCTTCATAACTAGGAGGCCCGACGCCGGAACAGCGGGATCTCCGTATCGGTCGCGGCCTGGTAGCCCTGGCTGAAGAAGTTCAGGCACCGCGCAGCTTTGTTGATGTCCTTGTCAGCCCGAAGGACATAAGCATCGAATCCGCAGCGCTTCATGAACTGCAGCTGATCCAGCAACACGTCTCCAATCGCCCGAAGCTCATTCTTGTAGCCGAAACGTTCACGCAGTAGCCGGCCAATGCTGTAACCACGCCCGTCACTGAACTTCGGAAAATTCACAGCAATTACCGGCAGTTCGTTCACCCGACCGTCCAGAATCTCCGGCTCGTCGTGGCTGTCGAACCACACGCCAATCTCCTGCCGTCCGGTAAAATGCTCATAGCCTGCCAGCCAGAGATCCGCAGGGATTAACGCCGGCTGGTCGGCCGGAATATCCAGCGATTCGCCCTCGGCGGGGCGGGGCACCACTACCCAGTTGTCCTGGCGGATGCTGCCATCCGGAGAAATAACGTTAGGCATAAACCCGCTCCTTGAATGGATCAATTCCTACGCGGCGATAGGTGTCGAGGAAGGTTTCCTCTTCCGTGCGCTTGTCCACGTAGACATCAATGATCTTTGAAATCACCTTGGGCATCTCATCCCGTGCAAAGGAAGGCCCCAGAATCTTGCCGATTGAGGCATCATGATGGGACGACCCGCCCAGACTGATTTGATAGAACTCCTGGCCTTTCTTGTCGACACCGAGAACACCAATGTTGCCGACGTGGTGGTGGCCGCAGGCATTCATGCAGCCGGAAATGTTCAGATCGATATTGCCCAGGTCGTACAGATAATCCAGATCATCGAACTGCCGCTGGATGGCCTCGGCCACCGGGATGGACTTGGCATTGGCCAGGGCGCAGTAATCACCGCCGGGGCAGCAGATAACATCAGTCAGGGTGTTCAGGTTCGCGGTACCGAAACCCATGGGCGTAATCGCCTGCCACAGTTCAAACAGCCGATCCTGGCGCACATCGGCCAGCACCACGTTCTGTTGGTGAGTGACCCGGATTTCACCGAAGCTGAACTCGTCTGCCAGATCGGCAATCTGTTCAAGCTGCTTGTCACTGACATCGCCAGGAGGAGTGCCGGTTTTCTTCATCGTCAGGGAGACGATGGCATAGCCTGCCTTCTTGTGGGTGTCCACGTTGTGGGTCAGCCACTGGTCAAAGCCCCGGTTCTCAAACCGCTGGCTGGCCAGCAGGTCCGTGGCATTGTCGATAGCTGCGTAATCCGGTTCGGTAAAGTAGCCCTGGATACGTTGAATCGCCTCGGGCGTCAGCCGGGTCGGGGATTCCTTGATATGCTGCCACTCTGCTTCCACCTTTTCAGCAAAGCCCTCAGGGGTCAGAGCCTTCACCAGAATCTTGATCCGGGCCTTGAACTTGTTGTCGCGCCGACCGTATCGGTTATAGACGCGAAGCACGGCCTCCAGGTAGGTCAACAGATCCAGTTCCGGCAGGAAATCGCGAATTACCGGCCCGACCATGGGCGTACGGCCAAGACCACCGCCCACGTGTACCCGGAAACCGAGATCGCCGGCCTCGTTGCGTACCATCTGAAGCCCGATGTCGTGCACCTGGATGGCGGCTCGATCGGTTTGCTCGGACGCGTTTACGGCAACCTTGAATTTCCGCGGCAGGAAGGCAAATTCCGGATGGAACGTGGACCACTGGCGAATGATTTCGCAGTAGGGCCGCGGATCCGCAATCTCGTCCGACTGAACACCGGAGAACTGGTCTGTGGTGGTATTACGAATGCAGTTGCCGCTGGTCTGGTTGGCGTGCATTTCCACTTCAGCGAGTTCTGCAAGAATGTCGGGAACGTCTTCCAGCGCCGGCCAGTTAAGCTGCACATTTTGGCGAGTGGTGAAGTGCGCATAGCCTTTGTCGTAGTCCCGGGTGATTCGCGCAAGCCGGCGAAGCTGGTCTGAGCGCATCATGCCGTAAGGAACACAGATCCTGAGCATGGGGGCAAGACGCTGAACGTACAGGCCGTTCTGCAGGCGAAGGGGAAGAAACTCGTCTTCAGCCAATTCTCCGGCCAGCGCTCTTTCTGTCTGGTCACGGAACTGGGCAACCCTCTCGGCAGCCATTTGCCGATCGTGTTCATCATATACGTACATAGTGGGAAGATCCTGCTTGAAAGCGACATATCCAGGCCGACGGCCTTATATCTGACTGGAAGGATAACAGCGGGTTTTTATTCTTAAAATGATTATTTCAAAATATGTTTATCGACTCAGGCGATAAGCAGAAGGAACAAGGGACTGGACGAATATCAATTAACTGCTTAACTTGGAGGATGACGTTAGCAGTGTGCGCTGCTGCCGTGATAACAAGAAAAACACGAGACAAAAACTCGGAAAGAGGAACAGACATGAAAAAGACCGCACGTTCTGACAGTCAGGCCGATGCCGTTGCCGCAGTTCTGCTGGTGGTTCTTGCCGTGGCTTTCGCGGTGGTCTGGGTAGCTGGCCAGTAGTCTACTGGCTCGCCAGGACCAGATTTACAATAACGATCAGGCCTACAACAAAGCTGGCTGTGAACAGAATGCCGGCAATGATGTAAGGCCAGGGGCTATGGCTTGAAAAGTCCTCTTCCCGGCGCTTGTCGGACTGAACTCCGAACGCGCCTGCGAGTATGCTTTGCATGACTTTCAATACGCCAGGTCCACGCGGCTTTTTTTCGTCCCGTTTTTCCGCTTCTGAAGATTCAGTCATACATCCGCCCCTGATCTGTGCTTCACCCGAAGCTTACTCTGCCGGATCGTACGCCAGGCTTGGCGCAAGCCAGCGTTCTGCCTCGGCCTTGGAAATGCCTTTGCGTTCAGCATAGTCCTCAACCTGGTCAGCGCCAATTTTCCCTACCGCAAAATACTTGGATTCCGGATGCGCAAAGTACCAGCCGGAGACGGCAGCGGTCGGGAACATGGCAAAGTGCTCGGTCAACTCAATGCCTGCAGTATCAGTGGCCTCAAGCAAATTGAACAAGGTTGCCTTCTCCGTGTGGTCCGGGCACGCCGGGTAGCCGGGTGCCGGACGTATTCCGCGGTACCTTTCCTTGATCAGGTCATCGTTGGCCAGCTTTTCATCAGCGGCATAGCCCCAGAACTCCTGGCGAACCCGCTCGTGCATCCGCTCGGCGAAAGCTTCTGCCAGGCGGTCGGCCAACGCCTTCACCATAATCGCGTTATAGTCGTCGTTGGCATCTTTGAACTCTACCGAGAATTCTTCTGCACCAATGCCGGTGGTGACCGCGAAACCGCCCACGTAGTCCACCGTCCCGGAGCCTTCAGGCGCGACAAAATCCGACAGCGCCATCATGGGTTTGCCCGGTGCCTTTTCATCCTGCTGACGGAGGTGGTGCAGAGTAGTCAGCTCCTCGGTGCAGGATTCGTCCGTGTAAAGCACAACATCGTCACCGCGGCGGTTGGCTGGCCAGAAACCGATGACGCCACGGGCAGAGACCCGCTTTTCATCAATCATCCGGTGCAGAATCTTCTGGGCATCGTCAAAGAGGTGGCGGGCAGCCTCGCCACGCTTCGGGTCATCAAAAATGGCCGGGTACTTGCCAGAAATATCCCAGGACATGAAGAACGGCGTCCAGTCGATGTAGTCCACCAGCTCGTTGAGGTCATATTCCTCGAACACCCGGATGCCGGTGAAAGCCGGCTTTGGAGGCTGGTAGCCTTCGAAGGAGATGTCGGGGGCGCGATCACGAGCTTCCTTCAGGGAAACCAGCTTGGTGCGGTCACCCCGGTTCTTGCGGCGCTCGCGGATTTCGTCATATTCAGTTCGGGCGGCTTCCACAAACTCGGGCTTCGCATTCTTGCTCAGAAGCTGGGATGCGACGTTCACGCAGCGGGATGCGTCCGACACGTACAGCGCGATGTCGTTCTTGTACTGGGGCTCGATTTTTACCGCGGTATGCGCCTTGGAAGTTGTTGCGCCACCGATCATCAGCGGAATGTTGAAATCGAGTCGTTGCATCTCGCGAGCCACGTGGACCATTTCGTCCAGAGACGGTGTAATCAGACCGCTCAGACCAATAAGGTCGACATCGTGTTCTTTTGCAGCAGCGAGGATCTTGTCGCAGGGCACCATCACACCCAGGTCAATCACCTCATAGTTGTTGCATTGCAGGACCACTCCCACGATGTTCTTGCCGATATCATGGACATCGCCCTTTACCGTGGCCATCAGGATCTTGCCCTTGGCTTTCTGGTCTTCCGTTTTCTCCGCTTCGATGTAGGGAATCAGGTGTGCAACAGCCTGTTTCATGACGCGGGCGCTTTTGACCACCTGGGGCAGGAACATCTTGCCATCGCCGAAGAGGTCTCCGACCACGTTCATGCCATCCATCAATGGGCCTTCAATGACCTCAATGGGATGTGTGGCTCTCTGGCGGCAGGCTTCGGTATCGTCCACGATATAGGTGGTAATGCCTTTGACCAGTGCATGTTCCAGGCGCTTCTCCACCGGCCATTCACGCCAGGCCAGGTCTTCCTCCTGGGTTTTGCCGCCTTTGCCTTTGTAGCGTTCGGCGATCTCAAGGAGCCGGTCGGTGGAATCATCACGGCGGTTCAGGACAACATCTTCCACCAGCTCTTTGAGCTCCGGATCGATTTCATCGTAGATCACCAGTTGGCCGGGGTTCACGATGCCCATGTTCATCCCCGCCTTGATGGCGTGGTAGAGGAACACCGAGTGGATGGCTTCACGGACTACATCATTGCCGCGGAACGAGAAGGACACGTTGCTCACGCCGCCGGAAATTGAGGCGTGGGGCAGGTTTTCCCGAATCCAGCGGGTGGCGTTGATGAAATCCACCGCGTAGTTGTTGTGTTCCTCGATGCCTGTGGCAATGGCAAAGATGTTCGGATCAAAAATGATATCCGCCGGGTTGAAGCCGATGCCGGTCAACACGTCGTAAGAGCGCTTGCAGATCTCGGTCTTGCGCTCGTAGGTGTCTGCCTGGCCCTGTTCGTCAAAGGCCATTACCACCACGGCGGCGCCATAGCGCATGCAATCTCTGGCGCGCTTGACGAACTCCTCTTCGCCTTCCTTGAGACTGATGGAGTTCACAACCGCCTTGCCCTGGATGCAGCGCAATCCTGCTTCGATCACATCCCACTTGGAGGAGTCGATCATGATCGGCACCCGGGAGATATCCGGCTCGGAGGCGACGAGGTTCAGGAAGGTGACCATCACCTCTTTCGACTCCAGCATGCCCTCATCCATGTTGATGTCGATGATCTGGGCACCGTTTTCCACCTGATCACGGGCGACGCTGAGGGCCTCTTCGTATTGCTCTTCCTTGATCAGACGCAGGAAGCGCTTGGAGCCGGTGACGTTGGTCCGCTCACCCACGTTGATAAACAGAACATTGTCGTCGCCTGTGAACGGCTCAAGGCCAGAAAGACGCAACGCTTTCGGGCGTTCGGGAATCTTCCGGGGCGGGTACTTGGACACCGCCTGGGCGATGGCTTCGATGTGATCCGGCCGGGAGCCACAGCAGCCACCGATGATGTTCAGAAAACCGTCACGGGCGAAGCCTTCGATGATCTCGGCCATTTCCTCGGGTGTCTGATCGTATTCACCAAACTCGTTGGGAAGGCCGGCATTCGGGTGGGCGCTGACATAGGTTTCCGCCTTTGCAGACAGCTCTTCCACATAAGGTCGCAGGGCGTCGGCCCCCAGTGCGCAGTTCAGGCCAACGGATATGGGTTTGGCGTGGGCCACCGAATTCCAGAAAGCCTCGGTGGTCTGACCGGAAAGGGTTCGGCCGGAGGCATCGGTAATGGTGCCGGAAATCATGATCGGCAGGGTGATGCCGCTGTCCTCAAAATACTGCTGAGTGGCGTAGATCGCCGCTTTCGCGTTCAGCGTATCGAAAATGGTTTCAATCAGGATCAGGTCGCAGCCGCCTTCGACCAGGCCTCCTACCGCTTCGTAGTAGTTATCGACCAGGGTCTGGAAATCGACATTGCGGTAGCCCGGGTTATTGACATCCGGTGAGATGGAGGCGGTCCGCGATGTCGGCCCGACGGCACCGGCAACAAATCGCGGCTTTTCCGGGTTTTTCGCGGTGTACTCATCCGCGATCTGCCGGGCCAGTTCGGCTGCGGCCACGTTCAGTTCCCTGGCAATCGCTTCCAGCCCATAGTCCGCCTGGGAAAGCTGGGTGGAGTTAAAGGTGTTGGTCTCGATAATGTCTGCGCCGGCGTCCAGGTAGTCCGCGTGGATGTTGCGGAGCAGGGCGGGCTGGGTCAGGTTCAGCAGGTCATTATTGCCCTGAACTTCCCGCTCGTAGTCGGCAAACCGATCGCCACGGAACGCCTTCTCGTCCAGCTTGAGATTCTGGATCATGGTGCCCATGCCGCCATCAAGGATCATGATGCGTTCCTGCAGGGCCTTGTGGAGCTGGTCGAGACGGGTGGTGCGATCGGTCATAGGTTTACTTCCGGATGTCGTTAAAAACGCGGTATTAAAATCAATGGCGCGGGATCATAGCAAAATTGCCCGAGCCCGTCTTAGTACGAATGACGATTATCAATTGCCTACTGCAAATACCTGCCAATACGGGAAATTCATTACCTTCGTAAAGCCCGACTATTTTACTTGGTCTTTCATGTTCCCGCGAACTCCCTTAAAATGAATCCAAATTTTCAAACGGGTTGAAAACATGGCTCAGGTTACTGTGACAGATCCCGCTCGGGATTATCTTGCACAACTTATCGAAAAACAGGACGTGGAAGGCATGGGCGTACGTATCTTCGTGACCCAGCCCGGCACCAAAAACGCCGAAACCTGTCTGGCCTACTGCCCGCCTAACGAAGTAGTACCGACGGACGAGCAGGTAGATCTGGACAAGTTCATCCTGTATCTGGACCACAATTCCGTGCCCTTCCTCGAAGAGGCCTACGTGGATTACTCCAAGGACCAGATGGGTGGGCAGCTCACCATCAAGGCACCAAACGCAAAAGTGCCCAAGATTGATGACGACGCACCTCTGCCGGATCGGGTGAACTACATACTCGCTTCCGAGATCAATCCGAATCTGGCCGCCCATGGCGGCGAGGTGTCCCTTGTGGAGATCGTCGACGAATCCGTGGCCGTGCTGCGTTTCGGTGGCGGTTGCCAGGGTTGCTCGGCAGTCAGCCTGACCCTGAAGCAGGGCGTGGAATCAACCTTGAAAGAGCGGGTTCCGGAAATCACTGCAGTGCGTGATGTGACCGACCACTCCTACACCGAAAACGCCTACTACCAGTAAGTCCTTCCTGCCCGGTTTGCCGCGCCCTGCGGGGCGCGGCATCTATTCGGCCTGCCGCATTACCGCTTTCGCCATGGCTGCTCGGCCAATGTTGTGACATTTCAATTACTTCATCATTTGTCGCATACACAGCAACTGCAGGCAGGTACTATCCTGTCTGTCCGTTAACGGCATTATCACCGCCTAAAAACGGATTACACTCTTCTACCGGGGTCAAACTTGTTCGACGTTGCGCTTCTGTCAGTGCCTCTTATGGCGGCTGTTGTTGGTTGGCTGACCAACTGGCTGGCCATCCAGATGTCCTTCTATCCGGTGCAGTTCATCGGGGTGGGGCTGATAGGGTGGCAGGGCGTTATTCCCCGCAAAGCGGAAAAGATGGCGCATATCTGCATCGACAGGACGCTTCGGCAGTTCGGCGACCTCAACGCTGTCTACCAGAAGCTTGAACCGCAGCGCATCGTTGAGCAGGTGATTTCCCAGGTGACCCCGCGGATGGATGAGTACATCGATGAGGTTATGTACGAAATCCAGCCGGTCCTTTGGGACAACCTTCCGTTATTTGTCAGAAACCGGATTTATCAGTGGGCCCGTGAACAGCTGCCCTCCAGGGTAGAGGAGCTGGTGGAGGACTTTGGTGACGATCTGGACGAGTTGGTCGACCTCAAGGCTCTGCTCAGCCGCGAACTCGAAAAACATCCGGACATGATGAACCGGATTTTCCAGCAAGCCGGTGCGGTGGAGCTTCAGTCTGTGATCAACCGAGGTGCGGTTATCGGAGGCATTCTTGGCGCTCTCCTTGTGCCCTTATGGACCCGCTATCCGGAGCCCTGGCTGCTGCCGCTGGGCGGCTTCGTGGTCGGTTTCGTGACCAACTGGATTGCCATCAACCTGATTTTCGCGCCGCTCAAGCCCCGACGAATCCTGTTTTGGAAGGTTCAGGGTTTGTTTTTGCGCAGGCAGCCAGAAATCAGTGATGTCTGGGCCAGGCTGGTGGCGGAGGAACTGATTACTGTAGAGAAGGTTGCCGACGCCATGATCAACGGCAGCCACGGTGACAGAACCCGTGCGATTATCCAGAAACACCTTCGCCCCTTACTGGACAACTCTGTCATCATGAAGCTGACGGCGCAGGTCACCGTTGGTATGACGGGTTACACCGAGCTCAAGAAAGCCATGAACCAGAAGGCGGTACTGGCTACGCGTGACGTGTTCAGTGACCCGGCTTTTAACCGTGAGCGGGCACCTGTGGTAGCCGAAGTTCTGTCCGGCCAGATGAAAGCGCTGAAACCCGATGAATTCCAGGACATCCTGCGCCCTGCGTTCCGGGAAGAAGAGGTCCAGTTGATGATTGTGGGCGGTATTTTTGGTGCCCTGGCAGGGCTACTCCAGTTCGTTTCCCTGAACTATCTGAATTTCTAGCCGGAATGAATCCCGTTATCGGGAGTACAAGGAGGAAGGCCATGCCTTTTTGGCTAACACTGACAATCCAGATTCTTGCAACCGTTGGCGCCGTGCTTGTCACTCTCTGGGGGTTCTGGCGTTTCGTGGTCCGTCCATACCTCGATGCCAGGGTGGCGGAACTGATTGAGGCCGGCCGGGAAATCGAACCGGCGGTGACTCGCGGTGTAAAAAAGGGTGTGGCAGATACCATCCGGGAACTGCCAGAAAGCGCCCTTGACGGCACCGTTAAAGAATCGACCCGCCAGTTCCTGAAATTTGGCTCTGGCCTGTTTGAGAACGGCCTGAGCAGCTTCCTTGGCAGTGCAGCGGACCTGGAACGCAACAGGCAGAAGGACGGCGCTGCCTCAAAGGACTCTAAAGACAGTTAGTTGGCCTTGGCAGCCCCGCAATCCTGCAGGCGGTCTTTGCAGGGGTGCCGGGAAACAGCTGCATCAGGTAGATGCTGTTCCCCTTATCCTCGCCGAGCGCTTCTTTGACCGCCTTCACAAACAGGCGATTAGAGGGTGGCGACATTTCATGCTCTTTATAAAAAGATCTAAGAAACTTTATGATTTCCCAGTGTTTTTCTGTGAGATCCACGTCGTCCTCGGCAGCGATGGCCGTCGCGACACCTTCGGTCCACGTCTGGGCGTCTTCAAGAAAGCCTTCGTTGTTTCGTTGTGGCATTGCATTACTGACCATGGTTTACCAACTGATTACCCGTTGTGCCTGCAATGAAAGCGTTACCATCTCCGCAAAGTCCACAGAACTGACGTTGCCGCTCAGATCTCCCAGTCCGCGCGCCTCGACGTCCGGAATGAGCGCAAAGACCTTGCTGGCGCCCGGCAGAAGGTTCCCGCGTGCCAGCAACAGCACGCCGTTGCCGGTCAGAAGAAGGCCGTCTTCTGCAGACATCATTTCAACGCACCGCGCGGCCCGGGGATGATCGGGGGATTTGTTCAATATGTGCAATGTCTGGATGTCAGTCATCTGAGCTAACCTGCAAATGCGGTGTGGTCATAGTCAGTGAGGAGATCGGCATCAGCATCTACCAGGGTGACGCCTTCAATCAGCGAATGCTCATCGAGGCCGTAGGCAATACAGGCAGCCCGATCAGCCAGGATCGCGTCCATGCCGAATATCGGTGCTGCAGCGAGATTCTTCTCCACAGACTTCTGTTCAATGCCTCCGGCGTGCTGAGTCTGTCTCAGCCAGTTAACGCCAGGCCCGGTGAATAGCAGGGATGCCGACTGGTCGAAGGCTGCCAGCGAAAACGCCATATCCAGTGCTTCCCGTCCGGTCCACGCGCCGTAGGGAGGCTGGTCAATCATGATCAGTGTGGTCATGGTCAGTCTCCAGCGTGGAAATAAAGCGTGCGCGTGGATTTGATTCGCCCCTCGACCCATTCTCCGAGGCCAGCGATTTCAAACGGGGCCCGAAGATTGGCCGAAGGCAATTCATAGCGTTTCTGTTCGGTTTCGTTGACGAGGCCACGACGCAGCGCGGAGGCAATGCATGCCACACCGGGAATCTTGTGCTGAGTCAGAAACCGGGACCATTCGTCTGGCCAGTGGGTTTCGTCAGACGGCGGCGCGCAGAGCGCAGAGGCCAAATGGACCCCGTCACCGTAGAGGAACACCCGGTCAATCTGATGGCCAGCATCTACCGCTGCCTTCGCAAAGCCGAGAGCAGTCTGGGGCGCCTGAGACGAGTAGGGCGCGCCAGTAATTACCAGGGTAAAGGTTTCGGACATGGTTCCTGTTCGTTATAAGTCTGCAAGACAATGACTTTCAGTTTACCGAAAGCAAAAACCCCGGCAACTGCCGGGGTTTCGAAGCGGCTGATTCAGCCTGGTATCAATCTTCGCCACTGAACGCAGACAGCAGGTGCAGCAGGCTGACGAACAGGTTGTAGATGGATACATACAGACCAACAGTGGCGATGACGTAGTTACGCTCACCACCCTTGATGATCTGGCTGGTCTCGAACAGGATCATGATCGAAGCAAAGATCGTGAAGCCGGCGGACACTGCCAGATGCAGAACAGAGCTCTCCATCAGGAAGGACAGAAGCATGGCACCGATCAGTACAAACGCACCAGCGGTCAGGAAGCTGGACATGAAGCTGAAGTCTTTCTTGGTGATGATGGCCGTGGCAGACAGACCAACAAACGCAACTGCGGTCAGTGTCAGCGCCTGGGCGACAATCGAGGAAGCGCCGGCAGCTACGAAGGCGCCAATGATCGGACCCAGGGTGTATCCCATGAACCCGGTCAGGGCGAAGGTAGTCACGATGCCCCAGGGGCTGTTTTTCAACTTATAGGTTGCGAACAGCAGCCCAATGTATCCCACGATGGTGATCAGGAAGCCCGGGTGGGTTCCGTTCATGTTCAGGAATGCTGTCAGCGCCGAAAAGGCGAGTGTCATGCCAAGCAGCATATAGGTGTTGCGCAACACCTTCATCGCATCATCGCTGATGCCTGTGGTCGCGCGCTCCGTCTGGGGAGTCGAATAGGCTCCCTGAGAGTTCTGAACGCCGAATCGTCTGTCTTCCATTGTCATCTCCGTTTATAACGACTGGATACTGGTTCCCATAATAGTGTCAGATACGCAACTTTCAATCATTTACGACAGGAAAACGTCTTCCGGATTCCATTAAAAACCGTTAATGTTGAAAAATGCGGCGGGTTTTATGCAGAGCGTTGACAGCACAGGCAATTCCGGTATCATGCTCACCGCTGTCGCAATGACGGCGAATGGAAAAACCGGTGGGCTGGCAGAGTGGCTGAATGCAGCGGTCTTGAAAACCGCCGAAGGTTAGTAGCCTTCCCGGGGTTCGAATCCCTGGCCCACCGCCATTTTTCCTCTTACCTTTCTTTCTTCCGAATCTCCTGTTCCCCACGTGATATTTCCCGTCATAACGACGTGGTTATCCCTACTTGGTTTGAAGCCAGTTAACCCTCATTATCCTTGCACAGAGACTATGAGAGGGTGTTATGGGCGAATTTCAGAATCATCAAACATCTGATACCGGTTCGGCCGAACGCCGGAACCGCAAGTTTTCCGTGTCCGCAAATCGGGGCAGGGCGAGCCATAAGGTGCGTTATGTGGAGGCTGGCGGCGCCGCCGTTGATACGGGCGAATGCACGTTCTGTCAGTCTGTACCGGATCTTTCAGAGGGCTTTGAAGGCAAGGAGGGAAACCGGGGCAGCTGACGCAGCCCCGGCTATAACTCGGGGGCGGATCAGAGATCCCGGCCCGGATAGATTGCTTCTTTCTGCTCGGCTGCCCGCTGCTGGCGAGCTGCCAGAGCCTCTGGCTCGTTCTTTGGCACCTGCCAGCCTTCCAGATTTTCCTCGATCAGTTTTACCAGGGCTTCGATGTGCCCGGGTGTGGCGTTCAGCGCTGTGATGTAGCTGAACCCTTCACCGCCGGCCTCCATGAAGTACTCACGGTTTTCTTCGTCGATTTCCTCAATGGTTTCGAGGCAATCGGATGAAAAGCCGGGGCAGAATACGTCGATGGATTTGACGCCTTTGCCTGGCAGGGACTTCAGGGTTTCATCCGTGTAGGGCTTGAGCCACTCTTCCTTGCCAAAGCGGGATTGGAACGTGGTCATGTAGTCCTCTTTGCTCAGGCCCAGCCGCTCAGCCAGCAGGCGAGACGTTTTGTGGCACTCGCAGTGATAAGGATCGCCCTTGGTCAGGTACTTGAGCGGCACGCCATGGTAGGAAAATACCAGCTTCTGGTTGCGTCCATGGTTGGCCCAGTGCGCCTCGATATGGCGCGCCATGGCTTCAATGTACGGAGGATAATCCGGGTAGTGAGAAATGAAACGGAAATCGGGCAGCCAGCGCCGTTTCGAGAAATCCTTGGCAATGGCATCGAAGGTGGAGGCCGAGGTCGACGCGGAGTATTGGGGGTAAAGTGGCAGAACCAGCAGTTTCCGTACGCCCTGTTCCTGCATCTCATCAAGAACCCGGGAAATTGAGGGGTTGCCGTAGCGCATCGCAAAGCCGACGACCACGTTAGGGCCGTACTTGCGCTTGAGTGCCTCTCGGATACCCTCAGCCTGCTTTGCAGTGTGCAGCAGCAGGGGAGAGCCCTCCGGCTGCCAGACGCTTGAGTAAGCCTCTGCGCTTCGCTTGGGACGAATTCTCAGGATCACACCGTGAAGGATCAGCCACCAGAGCGGCCGCGGCAATTCGACCACCCGGGGGTCCGAGAGAAATTCAGCCAGGTAGCGACGGAGGGCCGAGGTTGTTGGCGCATCCGGTGTCCCCAGGTTGGTAACCAGCACTCCCAATCGGTCAGACTGGTTGTGGCTGAAATTCTCTGAACCTTTGTATTGCATGCGGTAGATCCTGAACGTTGGTTAGGCGGTGGCAGTGTCAGCCTTTGTCGGCGGCCTGCTGCGCCATTCTTGGTGCAAGGCCGGAAATGTCGTAACCGGCGTTGCGTGCTTTGGTAAAAATCTCATCGGCTGATGTGTTTCTGGCCGCGCTCAGAGCCCAGAGCACGGTGCAGCGGGTCCCGGAACGACAGAATGCCAGTACGGGTTTTTCGGCGTCCCGGATCATCGGCGCGAAGCGGTTTACGTCGTCGTCAGTGATGTTTCCCGACTCCACCGGCATGTATACCCACTCAAGGCCCTGTTCCCTGGCGGCGGCTTCAATATCCGCCATGGCAGGCTGGCCCGGCTCTTCGTGGTCAGGGCGATTTGCTACGAGAGTCTTGAACCCCAGCTTCGCGGCTTCTGCCACGTCTTCAATGGAAATCTGCGGGGCTACCGAAATGTTGTCGTCGATTTTTCTGATATCCATGGATGTCGTTCTCCGAATCGGGTGGTGGAGCTGCCGCCATGATCGCACAGCCCCCGGGCTGTGTCAGAATGGCGGCGGGTAAATTTACAGAAAATACTTACACTTTCGCACGGTTGCGCTCAATGACTTCGAAAATGCCCATGCCCGCAACCATGGCCGCAACAAACACCGCCGCCTTGGTTTCACCGGCACCGAGCGCGACCAGTCCCGGCCCGGGGCAGAAGCCGGCGATACCCCAGCCAACGCCGAACATAAGACCCCCGAGTACCAATCGTTTATCGATATGGGCACTGGTGGGCATTTTCATGTGGAACCCGAGGAAGGAAAGGGTGCGCTTGCGGGCAACAGCAAACGCGACCACACCCACCATGATGGCGCCGCCCATCACAAACGCCAGTGAAGGATCCCAAAGGCCTGCGATATCAAGGAAGCCGAGCACCTTTTCAGGATTGGCCATGCCGGAAACGATAAGCCCCATTCCGAAGACAAGGCCAGCAAACAGAGAAGCAAGAGAAAATTTCATGGCGTCACACCCCCATCAGGTGACGAATCACGTACACGGTGACAAATCCGGCAGCCATGAAGCTCATCGTGACTGCCAGCGAGCGCAGCGATAGGCGGGACAGACCGCAAACCCCGTGTCCACTGGTACAGCCGGAACCATATCGGGTGCCGATCCCCACCAACAGCCCCGCAACAATGAGCGCGGGATAGCCGGCCTCGATTTCGATAGGGGGAAGCTCTGTAGCCAGTACCCAGACTGCCGGTGCACCAATCAGTCCGGCAAGGAACGCCACGCGCCAGGCAATATCGCCTTTTGCCGGTGAAAGAAGTCCGCCAAGAATGCCACTGATGCCTGCAATCCGCCCGTTGAGAAGCAGAAAGCTGGCGGCAGCTATGCCCACCAGTATGCCACCCGCCAACGCTGACCAGGGGGTGAAGTTACTCCACGCAATTTCAATCATCTGATACTCCGAATTTTATAGACTTTCATTTTGGAATAAGCATATATCTTGGGGCAATAATAACAAAAAAAAGCCCGGCAAAGGATGCCGGGCAGAGGCGTGCGAGTAGTATCCATGAAAGACTTCCAGACAAACCGGCATCAGCAGGGACGCCGGTATTGGGAAGTATTGACTATATTTTGAACACTTCAAGCGAGACTCACTTTCGTTTGAAAACATTTTTTCATATCGGATGCGTCTTTATACTGCCGCCTTTCGTTGCGCGGGTTCCAGGCCGACTGAAATCCGGGCCAAGCTGTAATACAATGGCGGTTAGAAAGAACTATCCGCACTCCCGAGGTTGTACATGTCTGACGAGAACGACAATAAGCCGGAGAATGATCCGCAACTGGCGGCAAAAATCAAGGGTTCAGCCCGCCAGATCTGGCTGGCCGGGTTGGGCGCCTATACCAAAGCCGAGGAAGATACTGGCCGTTTCTTCGAGCGTCTTGTGCAGGAAGGTGAGCAGCTCGAGAACAAAACCCGGGGCGTCGTCGAAAAGCAGATCAAGTCCGTGGAAGATCGGGTTGAAGGGGTTCGGGAGCGAGCCACTGGCACCTGGGATCGGCTTGAGCACATGTTTGATGAACGGGTGTCCGGTGCCCTGAGACGTCTGGGCATACATCGCCGTGAAGAAATCGAATCTATGGAGCGGCGTATTGAAGCCCTTGAATCAGAACTTGCCCGCCTGCGGAAACGTGCCGGTGACGACGAAGAATAACGTTACGGCTCAGAGATAATCCCGGCTCATCAGCCGGGCTTCCTCCCGGTCGGCCGGCGCAAGGTAGGGCAGCACCAGGTGCATCATCTGGTAAACACCCCGCCCCGGATCCACTGCCTCCCGGTCATCCAGGTGAGAGAGCGTATCGAAAGCACTCCAATAACAGGCGGTTAGCGTCAACTGCTCACAAAGAGAATCAAGCTCTTCCTGCTCAATCGCCATAATGCCCTGGCGTCGAAAGCTCTCGCAAATCGTCTTGAAAGCCAGTCTTTTCTTTTTCTGGATGCGCTTGAATCGTACCTGCAGCTGATCGTACCGGGACAACACGTTCACCAGATCCTGATAGAGGAACCGGTAGCGGGCTACGGTCTCGAACAGCAGGTGCAGAAAGAACCCCTGCTGGTCGAGGCTGATGTCGGCGTCTTCCGGAACCGCCAACAAGTCGACCATGTCGTGTTCGTACTGGTCGAAGATTTCCTCGACAATATCGCCTTTGCTCTTGAAGTGGTAATAGAGGTTACCCGGGCTGATATCCATCTCATCAGAGATCAGCAGGGTGGTGACATTGGGTTCGCCGACGGTGTTAAACAGCGCCAGGCTGGTCTGGAGTATACGGTCGCGGGTTTTGATTTTTTTCATATCGCGCCGGGCCAGCCCCTAGAGCTCGAAGCTCGCCCAGACCGGACAGTGGTCGGACGGCCTTTCCATGGCTCGAATGTCGTAGGAAACACCCGCTTTCCGGGCTTTGGGCAGCAGGCTGTCACTGGCCATGATCAGATCAATCCGCAGACCACGCTTGGGGTCTCGCTCGAAACCCTTGCTGCGGTAGTCAAACCAGCTGAAAGTGTCCGCTTCATCAGGATGAAGGTGCCGGAACACATCGGTATAACCGCGAGACTCGACCTGGCCCAGCCATTCCCGTTCCTCCGGGAGGAAAGAGCATTTACCGGTTCGTAGCCAGCGTTTGGCGTTGTCGGCGCCAATGCCAATGTCTTTATCGGTTGGAGAGATGTTCATATCCCCCATCACCACCACGTAGCCGCCCGCTTTCTTGAGCTCGTCCAGGTAACGCATCAGATCCCCGTAGAACTTCTCCTTGGCAGGAAACTTCACCGGATGGTCACGGCTTTCACCCTGGGGAAAATAGCCGTTGATCACCGTCAGCTTTTCGCCATTGACCGTGAAATGGCCGGTAATCAGCCTGCGCTGGGAATCCTCACCATCCCACGGGTAGCCTTTGACAACCTCCTCCGGCTCCGCTTTTGAGAGCAGGGCAACGCCATAGTGGGTTTTTTGCCCGTGGAAATGCACGTGGTAGCCAAGGTCCCGGATTGCTTCTACCGGAAAGTCGTCGTCCTGAACCTTGGTTTCCTGAAGGCCGATAAAATCCGGTGCGAGGGCGTCTATTACGGCTTCAAGCTGGTGCAGGCGGGTGCGGATACTGTTGACGTTGAAAGAGACGAACATCATTTCAAAATACTCTCCGGCGTTGATTCCCGTCGGAGTTTACCATACTGACCCCCGGGGTCTGCCTTGGCAGGGGCGACAGTTTCAGGGGGTCAGTTCACAATCCGGGGTGGTATTCACTTTATAGCGGATATGGGCGGTGTAGTTTTCATCCTGGTTTTTCCGGATATTGGTGAGGCCCAGATAGTCGGAAAGGGCACCCGAGTTGCTGTAACCCAGCACGATGGGGTCGACCAGGAAACGCAGCACCATGCCGGTAGGGCGTATCTGTACGACATGGTCAGCATTCACCCGGTCGTTCTCGACCCGTTCCAGAACGAAACCATAATGCTCGCCCCGGGTAGGTCCAAGAAACCGGAATTCAACCGGCTCGCCAGCCACAACACTCTGCCAATTCTGACGTACGAAGTTATCGAACCCGGCATCCACAACGGTAGTTTCCGGGTATGTCACCTCGAATTGCTCTGAATCGCCGCCTGGCGTCTGCCAGTCGATCACCAAAGTGTCGGGTGCAGGGTAGGTGATCTGCATTTCTTCACTGAATGTCGGCTGAACGAAGTCTACGGACGGACGCAGTACTGAAACCTCGTATTCAAGGTCTTTGCGGGCGAATGACTCGTCCGCGTCCGGTTTGAAGTAGGTCACCTCGTGTTGCCGGGGCCGGAATACGCCTTCCTCACAGGTACCATCAACGGAATGGCGCTCTTCGTAAATAACGTTGCCGTCTCCCGTGCTTGCGGTACCGATGAAACTGAAATCTGCGGCCGCGGCCGGCCCTGCGACTGCCAACAGCGCCACGTAAACTGACCAGGTAGCGCGTTTCATCGAACCAGCTCCGGGTAAAGCGTTTTGCGGGCGAAAAGCAGCAGCGGGAAGACAACCAGCCAGCCAAACCCGAGTGCAATCAGCGATGGCAGCAAGTCTGGCAGCTGCACTGCACCGAGCTGGCTCGCCGACCAATAGGCGAAGGGGCCGGCAAAGGGCGCAAGTACGAAGGGCAGCCAGGCTTTCTTGCTGATCCAGTCGAGGGAATGGCTCAGAGTCGTCATGAAGATGGCCCAGATGGCGACAAGCCAAGGGGGAGTGAGCATCACTTGTCCGGAGCCGTCGTCCAGAATGCCGGTCCGGAACCAGATGCCGTCCAGAACTGAGCCGACGACGGTTCCCAGGCCGATGAACTGAAGCTCGGTCATCCGGTTCTGGCTGACCAGGACAAAATGCAGCACCAGAAATATCACCACGATCCCGGCGCCGATCAGCCCGGGATAAAACACGCAGGCAAACCAGCCTGCCTGGAACAGCAGGAAATTAAGAACGTTACGGGCAGTTTCGGAGGCGATCATACGCTCAAGATGTTCTCGCGTTTGTTGCCGGGCTTGGCGAACACCAGCTGCGCAACGCCAATGGCCCGCTCGCTGAAGCCCGCTTCACAATAGGCAAAGTAAAAGTGCCACAGGCGCCGGAATCCTTCGTCGTAACCCATCGACTCCAGCTTGTCCCGCTGGGCCATGAACCGGTCGCACCAGTCGTGAAGGGTCCTGGCATAGTGGAAGCCGGTATCCTCGGCATGGGTGAGTACCAGCTTGCTTTCTTTTCGAACCGATTCGAGGATGGCTCCGAAAGAGGGAATAAAGCTCCCCGGGAAGATAAATCGCTGGATAAAATCAACGTTTTTCAAAGCTCTCTGGTACCGCTGCTCCGGCATGTTAATGGCCTGCACCAGAGCCAACCCGTCGGGCTTCAACAGGGCGTTAATTTGGGAGAAATAGCTGTTGAGAAACTGAGGGCCAACGGCTTCAATCATCTCGATGGAAACAAGTTTGTCGAATTGCCCCTGGAGGTCCCGGTAATCGTCAAACAGTAGGGTAATCTGGTCCTCCAGCCCCTCTTTCTGGACCCGTTCTTTCGCGAGCTCCAGCTGCTCTCTGGAAATGGTCGTCGTGGTGACATGACAGCCATAGTGTTTGGCGGCATGGATCGCAAAGCCGCCCCAGCCGGTGCCGATTTCAATCACCTTGTCCCCGGGCTGGAGGTCCAGCTTCCGGCAGATGGTGTCCAGTTTGTGCACAGCCGCTTCTTCAAGGCTCGATTCGGCGCTGGGATAGATCGCCGACGAGTACATCATGGTTGGGTCGAGGAAGGTCTCGAACAGGTCGTTACCCAGATCGTAATGGGCGCTGATGTTTTTCCGGGAGCCTTCTTTCGTATTACGGTTCAGCCAGTGCAGGCCTTTCAGGGCAGGTTTGGTAACCCAGCTGAACCGGTCTTCAAACTCATTCATACGGTCGACGTTGCGGGTAAAGAAGCGGAGCAGGGCAACCAGATCGGGCGTCGACCAGTCCCCGGCAACGTACGCTTCTGCTGCGCCAACGCTTCCGCCCGTCAGCAGGTCCCGCCAGGTGCTGTGATCGTGGATAATCAGCTCTGCCGGCTGGTACTGGCTATTGCCGTCTCCGAATACAAGGTCTTCAAACCCGGATTCCTTCACCGTCAACTGGCCTTCGCCCAGTAAGCGGAGCTGCTGAATCACCAGGGTCCTCGCAAACCGGCTGAGCGCCGGAAGGCTGCCAGAGTCGGATGACGTGTTTTCAACCGAAGTATTCAGGTTCTCCATGAGCTTACCCTTCCACGAATCTTGTCATTGGTCTCGGAGCTGGTGACATCCAGCCCGGAATCATCATGCCCACGGCGGTAGGCGGTATCGTCCTCGTAAAGCTTATCGGGGTGGGTGTAGAACGGTGCCCCCTTGAGCTTGAGGCGCAGGGCGTGCCAGTAAATACCTGCCACAACCTTGAATGCCTCGAGCGGAAACTTTCGAAGACTTCTGTGCACATCTTTACGAGTGAGAGGGGTACGTTGGACTACCAGAGTGGCATCAAAATGCTTGCGGCCCTCTTCCAGAACATTCATGTGAATTCTCAGATCAGGGCCCCGGAAACTGAATGTCCACTCGTAGTGCTGGTTCATGCCGTTGAACGGCGACACGTGAAAGCGTTTGCTAAAACCAAACTGTTCGGTGCGCCAGCCCGCCTGGTTCGGCTCTGCGCCGGTCGTCTCCAGGCAATAGGCATGACGGTCATGCCACGGGGTGTTGGTAATCTGGGCAACGATGACCTTTGGAACCACGCCATCCGCCGGGCACTCGCCGGCGCGGTAGCAGAAATAGAAGCTGACCGGATTGAACACGTAACCAAAGTAGCGCGGATGAGTAATCAGCTCGACTTCTCCATCCGGACGCCAGCCGGTGGCCCGTTCCACGTGGTCACGCACAGCCCCGGACAGGTCGCCTGTCTCCGGACGGAAGTAGTCCCTGCGCTTCAGAGACATCCAGTTGAAACGTTCCAGGGAAAATAGCGGGCTGATATCGGAAACCTGGTTCCACTCGTCGGTGTCCAGGGCCAGCATGCCGGTGCTGTAGCTGAATTCGTGTTGCACCGGGTACTTCCGCCTGTGCCGGACAGTACCCTCCAGCCATTGGCTGTTCACGGTCAAAGCTCCACCCCGAACGCTTCGGTGACCCGCAACGCGCTGCGAACGCCATCTTCGTGGAATCCGTTGAACCAGTAAGCACCACAGAAATGGGTTCGATTTTGGTTACCGATTTCGTCGTAGCGTTCCTGGGCTGCCACCGCGTCCAGTGTGAATACCGGATGGGCGTATTCGAAGCGCTTGATCACCTTTTCGGGGTCGATATCTCGGCTGCGATTGAGGGTCACACAGAAGGTTTCCGGGGCATCATGGAAGTTCTGTAGTATGTTCATGTTGTAGGTGACAGAAACCGGTTCAGTACTGTGGGTCGGAATAAAGTAGTTCCAGGCAGCCCATGCCCGGCGATTGTCCGGCAACACGCTGCTGTCTGTATGGAGCACGACATCGTTGTTCTGATAGGCCATGGCTCCGAGTATGTCCCGTTCCTTGTCGGTCGCGTCAGCGAGCATGGCAAGGGCCTGGTCGCTGTGGCAGCCAAAAATCACCTGGTCAAAGTGGTGTTCTTCGCCCCTGACAGTCACGGTTACACCGTCCTCATGGCGGACAACCCTGTCGACAGGGCTGTTCAGGTGCATGCCATCACCCAGCCGTTCCATCATCTTCTTCACGTACTGGGCAGACCCACCGGAAATCACCCGCCAGGTCGGGCGGTCATCCACAGACAGCATGCCGTGATTGTTGAAAAACTGCAGGAAGAACCGGATTGGAAACTGTTCCAGCACGATTTCCGGTGCTGACCAGATCGCCGCACCCATCGGAACAATGTAGTAGTTCCTGAAATAGCGGGAGTACCCGTTCCGGTTCAGGTATTCCCCCAGTGTTTCTTCGTTATTGATATTGCCGGCTTCAAGGTCTGCACGGGTTTCCTTGTTAAAGCGCAGAATCTCCCTCACCATTTTCAGGAACGGCAGGTTGAAAAGATTCTTTCGCTGGGCAAACAGGGTATTCAGGCTGGTGCCGTTATACTGCAGGCCGGTGCTGCTGCAGTCCACGCTGAAGCTCATGTCGCTGACTTCCGATGGAACTCCCAGCCGCTCCATCAGTTTGATGAAATTCGGGTAGGTCCAGTCGTTGAATACGATGAAGCCGGTATTCACCGGCCAGGTCCGGCCACCGGCTTCGACCTGTTCGGTGTTTGTGTGACCGCCGGCATAGTCACCCGCTTCAAAAACCTGAACATCGTGTTTCTCGGCCAAAAGCCAGGCAGCCGTGAGGCCGGAAACGCCGGCCCCAATGACAGCAATCCGCTGACGCTCACTACTCATCCATTATTTTCCTGTTCGGTGTTGCTTTTACGGGCCATAGAGGCCGACATACGGTCGATCAAGGGCCGGGGAAGGGCGCCCAGCGCTTTCAACATCCAGGTGAAGCGCTTGGGGAATGCAATCTCATTCTTGCCACGCGCGAGACCACTGACAATGCGCTCCGCCGCATCCTCTGCAGAAACCAGAAAAGGCATTGGAAAATCGTTCCGATCGGTCAATGGTGTCTTGACGAATCCGGGGGAAACCACCACTACGTCGATCCCTTCGGCGTCAAGGTCTGCCCGGAGTGCATGGGCAAAATAGGTCAGCGCCGCCTTGGAAGCGCCGTAGCCTTCAGCCCGGCCGAAAGGGAACCACCAGGCGGAAGAGCTGACGATCACGAGGGTCGCCGGCTGGCCTTTAGCCCGGCTGCGCCTGAGGGCCGGCAGAGCAATATCGAGACACCGCGCCGTGCCAATCACATTGGTGTGAATGTTCTTCTCGATAACGTCACTGTTGTAGTGCGCTATCTCCAGATATTCACAGGTGCCGGCGTTCAGTATCACCATGTTCAGGTCGCCGTGATTTTCCAGCGTACCTGCAATGGCCTGGAGATCTTCTTTGCTGGTGGTGTCTGCAGCCGCCGGTATAATCCGGTCTGGCGCTGCAGAAGCCAGTTCTTCGAGAGCACCCTGTCGGCGGCCGGTAATCACAAGCCGGTGACCACCGCGTGCCAGGGCACGGGTAACGGATTCGCCAATGCCTGAACTGGCGCCGGTAATCCAGATATTCGAGGTTTCCTGAAGTCGATCACTCATCCTGCCTGATCCTTGATCCAGCGAATGGCCCTGCCAATCACCGGCAGGTTTTCGTAGAGCATTTCCCCGGCGTCAAAGTAATCACGGTGGTAGCACACCATCCCGTCCCGGATTTCGAGGTGGCTGATGCCCTGCACCTGGACTTCACGCCCCTTGCGAAGGCGCTTGTGACGAAGGTGCATAACCCAAGGCAAGGCGGCAAACTCACCGTGAACCACGGCTTCACCGAATTCAAAGCGACAGGAGATGACGTTCGCATAAGCCCCGGCGAAATAGTGGGTCAGCTCATCCAGGCCCGATACGGTGCTCAGTGGGTCCTGGAACCGGATATCCTCGCTGTAGACCCGGGAGAGCTTGTTCAGATTACCCTTGTCGAGTTCGTTGAACAGCGCTCTGAAATTATCGAGCGTTGCCGGCACCGCCGAATTACGCGTACCTACTTCGATCTTTGAGGCGGTTGTCATTGCCTGCTCCTCCTCATTTTATCCAGTTCGCGTGTTTCTTCCTGAATGTGCTTGGGTATCGGGTTGAGCTCCCAGATGATGCCAAGCTTCGACATCAGCCATAGCCCGTACCAGGTGATGTCAATTTCATACCACCGGAACCCCTGACGAACAGATTGCGGCCAGCGGTGGTGATTGTTGTGCCATCCCTCGCCCAGGGTAAGTAGGGCGAGCCAGAAGTTGTTTCGGCTGTCGTCCGACGTTTCAAATCGGCGCTTGCCCCACACATGGGACAAAGAGTTGATGGATACCGTGGCGTGAAACAGCACGACGGTCGAAATGAAGAATCCCCAGACAAGCATCTGCAGACCGTTGGTCCCCAACCCCGGAGCCCACGCGGCCAACGCCTCGCCCAGCCCGTAAATACCAACGGCAGCGAGAGCAGGTACCAGGGCATCAAACCGGTTAATCAGCCTTAGTTCCGGGAATTTCAGCCAGTCCCGAACCCGACGTTCGTCGGTCGCGAAGCCGGCGTCACAGGTGAACCACCCCATGTGGGACCACCAGAATCCGCCCTGATGGGGCGAGTGCAGGTCCTGAACATCATCGGAGTGCTGATGATGATGGCGGTGGTGGGCAGCCCACCAGAGCGGGCCGCGTTGGGCCGCGCTAGCGCCGAGCACCGCGAATACAAACTGGGCAGGCCGGCTGGTCTTGAACGTCTTGTGGGCAAAATAACGATGGTAGAATCCGGTAATCGCAAACATCCGCACGAGGAAGAAAGCAATCGCGAATCCGATGGCGAATGCGCTTACGCCGGTGTAAAACGCCAGAAGGCAAGCCAGATGGAGCGCAATGAACGGAATAACGCGTAAAAAATTGAATGATCGGGACGTGGTGTCTATGTGATCCGAACCTGCTTCGGAATCGAACCACCTCAGAATGTTTGTAAGCCAATGTTGCATTCGGGTCATACCCTGATTGCCCTTTCTCTTTAATGGAATCTTGATCGCACACTCAGTCTTGATGCCGCTGGTGTTTCATGGAGAGTAGTACGATCTCACTACTGTAATTGGATGCACGATAAACCATGTTTAATCAAACCTTTTATTCGTCACTTATACGCCGTATCGCCATTGTCGGTTCAGGCCTCTCCGGGCTGACCGCCGCTATCCAGCTGCGCGGTCTCGGCCATGACGTTACGGTCTTCGAAAAAAGCCGGGGACCGGGTGGCAGGCTCGCTGCGAAGCGGGTAACCGGCGGATCAGCAGATATGGGCGCGCAATACTTCACCTCCCGGAACCCGGATTTCCTGCCGTTTCTCCATAAATTTGCCGGCCCTGAAAGCTTCGGACCGTGGGAAGGACGGTTTGGTTTCCAGACGAATGCTGATAAATGGGAGTCCTTCCCTGAGGAGACCCGTTACGTCGGTATTCCCCGCATGACAGCGATTACCCGGGCCCTGTCCGGACACGCTCACGTTGTTACCGAGACACGCGTTGCCAGATTGGCCCGAAACGACCAGTCCTGGTCGCTCTTTTCCACCGCCGGCTCGCACCTCGGGGATTTTGATGCAGTTATCGTTACCGCGCCTCCGGCACAGGCTCGGGATTTGCTGGCGGACAGCGGCCTCGACGCTCTGGCCTCCCACCTGGACGAGCCGGTGAGCCGGGTTCTGCCATGCTGGGCCGTTGCCGCCCACTTCCCGGTATCGCCCTGGCCGCATCACGAAGGCATGCGCTGCAAGCACCCGGCGCTGTTCTGGGTGGCCAACAACTCCAGCAAGCCCGGTCGAGACGACGAGGGCCAGTGGTGGGTTTTGCACGCCAGCCCAGCCTGGACCGAAGACAATGTGGATACACCAGCCGAGGAAGTGGCCGAAAAACTGTTGGCTGCGTTTCGTGAAACGACCGGCTTCGATACCGGTCCGGACGAAGTGGTTACCCATCGCTGGCTCTACGCGCGTTCTGAAGGCGGAGAACACCCTGGCCATCTATGGTTCCCGGATTACAAGATCGGGCTCGCAGGCGACTGGCTCAGTGGCGGCCGGGTAGAAGGCGCGTTCGACAGTGCCTGCGGACTGGTTGCCGAACTGACGACCGCTCCCACTACTCAGTGAGAGACTCCTGGTTACCGGTGGTCACATCGGGCCGGGTATAGAAATGCGTGATGGTGCCGTCACTGAACTTGCTGAAGAAGGCGCTGACGTCGGTGATCTTCTTCAACGACCGGGTGCGGAGGATAGGTTCGCGCACGAGCACCTTGATGCCGTTAAAGTTGTCCTGAATGTTCGAGAAGCGCGCCCGCATCGAACAGGTCACTACCTGGGCAGGGCTGAGAGAAAGCTCTTCGGCCAACCATGCGCTATGACGTTCGATCCCCCTGGCTGAGAGGTCTTCCCGGGTATCCAGATGGTTCAGTTTCACCCGGTTTACAATGCAGAACGAGAAACTCTTCGGGTGCTTGCGGGCCACTTTCCGAAACGCCTCCCAGAAGAAGTTGTCGGTCAGTTCTGCAAAGTAGGCCATGTCGCTCAGGCAGGTATCCACCCATTCAAAGTTCTCCGGGTCATCGAGCACTTCGTTAATCGCTTCCCGAAGCAGCCAGTCAAAGCCCAGCGCGGTCTTGTGGGCGTAAACCTTGCGGTACATCTGGTGGCGACTGTAGACAAAGTCCTCGAGCGCCCCCAGTCCTTTCTGGGTTATGGCCAGCCCCAGCCAGGGTTCGGACACATCCCATCCAAAACGCAGGTTGCTCAAAAGGTGGTCCAGGTTGAAACCGCCGATGGTTACCGAAGAGTGGAAGCCGTCCCGCAGCATGTAATCGGCCCGGTCAGCGTCAATTTCGCCGGATACAATCGATGACAACAGATCCATCACCAGCCCGGGTATGTTTTCGCTGAGCGGTGATCCCGCCGCGGCATCCTCTCCCGCAATAAAGGCCCAGAATGTGCGGGCGTGACGACAGAACGTCTCACTGGGTTTTACCTCTGTCGTTTCCATAATTCCGATAACGTCCCGCGCGAAAAGCCCGGCACTTTCCAGGTCCACCGCCATGAGCACATCGTGGGCGACACGCACGGAATAATGCTCGTGTTCCAGCTCATCGGGTTCTTCCGGGTGATAGGCGGAATAATCCACGCCGCGCCACAGATCCCGGAAGCGGCCGGGACGGGACATCAATTCCCGGATGCGCCGGGCCTGGGTGAACTGATGCGAAAAACTTGAATGCCCGCTGTCATGCAGAAGACAGCCCAACCGGATGGTTTTGGCCAGATAGTCGATGGCGTCGAGCTGGCTCAGGCTCAGGTCGGTTTGCTCGCTGAGCTGGCGCTCCCTGAGGTAGGCGTCGATCATCGAGCGGAACATGCGCGTGCCCACATGCATCACACCAATACTGTGCAGAAAGCGGGAATGGGTTGCGCCGGGAAAGACCAGGCTCAGGATGTCGTTCTGGCAGATGTTTCGCAGTCGCTGGAACAGTGGGTGATCAATCACCTGGATCTCGTGCCGGTAAAGCGGAATGCCTCCGTGAACCGGATCCATGATCAGCTTGTCATAGGCTCCGAGTAGATCGTTTACGGCACGTCGCATCAGATGGAATCCTCCGATTTCATGAACTTGGCCTTGTTATATCACAGGGGCGTGCCAGAATAGGCTTAATCAAGCCAATTTATCGTTTATCGCTGGTAGTTTAGGGCAGTCGCCATGACCTCGCGCACCGAGCGCATACTTATAATAGACGCCGATGAAAAGGCCCGTACGGATCTCGCCCGTTACCTTGAAGCGAGGGGGTTCTACGTGACCGGCTACCGGGATCTCGCCAGCGCCAAGGCGCTTTTTGACGATAACATTCCCGATGTCATCTTTGCAGACCTGCCTCCGGAGTCCATCCGGGATCTCGCCAATCGCCTGGAAGAAGCCGAAACATTCACGCCGATCGTCGCCTGTTCGTCCAGCGAGTCCAGCGCCGATGTGGTCAGCGCCCTCAGGGCCGGGGCGGCGGATTTTGTCCTCAAACCCTGCAACGACGACAAGGGCGCACTGGACGACGTTATCGGGAAATTGTTCGACCGGGTCCGGGTCAACCGGCTGAATCAGCTTTACCGGCAGGAGCTTGAAGAGGCAAATCGTGACCTGCGGGACGGCATCGCCGAGCTGCGGGCAGACCAGCGTGCCGGCCGAAAGGTCCAGTTACGGATGCTTCCGGAGCACGAACAGGTGATGAGTGGCCTGCACGTGGACCACATGATCAAGCCATCGCTCTACCTGAGCGGTGATTTTCTGGATTACTTCCGTATTTCCGACGACAAGGTTCTGGTGTACATCGCCGATGTCTCCGGCCATGGCGCCAGTTCCGCGTTTGTAACCGTATTGCTGAAGAACCTGACCAACCGCTTGCAGCGAAACCTTCGCCGGGGCTCCAGTGAAGATATCCTGTACCCGGACCGATTCCTGGAACGCATCAATTCCGAGTTGCTGGATACCGGCCTCGGTAAACACGTAACCGTATTCGTTGGCATTATTTCCCTGAGCGAACGTAAATTGAATTATGCAGTCGGCGCCCATTTCCCGATGCCTATCCTGTCCTTTGAAGGTGGGGAGGCTGCGTTTCTCGAGGGAAGCGGGCTTCCGGTAGGGCTGTTTGAGACGCCGGAATGGGAAGTGTATGAGGTTCCCCTGAACAAACCGTTTCATCTGACCCTGTTTTCGGATGGAATTCTGGAAGTTATCCGGGAAAAGGGACTGGATGAAAAGGAGCGGACACTACTTGAACTCGTATCGGGAGGTCGTCACACTATCGCCTCTCTGAACGAGGCTCTGCATCTGGAACAGATCACAGAGCTGCCGGACGATATCGCTATCGTATCGGTAACTGATACCATTAACGGATCAGATAACACCCCGTCGAATTAGTGGCAGTGTGAAACATGGCTGGTTACAAGATCCTGCAAGCTGAAAAACAGGGCATCTATGTCCTGAAGTTTATTGGGGAAATCCGGCTGAACCTGTGTTCGACGCTGGACAATCTGGTTGAGTCCATCACCCAGGACCCGGAGTTCAAGACCGTGGTGATCGACCTGACCGAGACCGAGATTATCGACAGCACCACACTCGGACTGCTTGCCAAGATCGCCATGGCGGCCCAGAAACAGAGCAACTTCCTGCCCACACTTATTTCGACCAATCCCGATATTACCCGCATTATCACTTCCATGGGTTTCGACAAGATCTTTATTATTGTGCGAGAACCCGCGTCCCGAATTGAAGAGCTTGAAGAGATTCCTGTACTCAGGGCCAGCGAACAACAGGTTCGAGACAAGGTTCTTGATGCCCATAAAGTGCTGATGGGCCTGAACAGCCGAAACAGGGAAGAATTCAAGAATCTGGTGCGCGCTCTGGAATGTGAAGAGCCCGGTTAACTGCGCCACCCTGGTGCGACATGGCCGGTATCACACCTGATCTGACAGAACGGAAGAACTATGTCTGAACAATCGACGCCCCGGAACACTGAGGCAGCCGCGCCAGTACATGATGTGGCGGTTCTGGGCGGTGGCAGTTTTGGTACTGCCATGGCCAAGGTGCTGGGTGAAAACGGTCACCGTGTTCATTTCTGGATGCGTGGCAAAGCCCAGGCCGAAGAGATCCGCAGCACCCGAATCAATAGCCGCTACATGCCAGGCATTGAGCTGACCGGTGACATTCAGCCCACCACAGACCTGGCGGACGCTGTCAGCAAGGCCGAGATCGTCTTTGTTGCCATTCCGAGCAAAGCCTTTCGGGCCGTTATCCGCGAGAACAGCGACAAATTCCGCGACGAGCAAATTGTCATCAGCCTCACCAAGGGGATTGAAGAGCACGGCTTCAAACTGATGAGCGAGATTCTGCAGGAAGAGATCCCTCGTTGTCGTACTGGTGTGCTCAGTGGCCCCAACCTGGCTGGTGAAATCGTAAACCGGGATCTGACCGCCACTGTTATTGCCGCCAAGGATCCGGATGTACGCCGCTCGGTTCAGGACCTCCTTGGGTGCGAGTATTTTCGCGTTTACGCGAACGTGGATGTGTATGGCGTGGAACTCGCCGGGGCACTGAAGAACATCTATGCGATTGTTGCAGGTCTTGCCTCCGCCCTTGAAATGGGTGAGAACGCCAAGGCCATGCTGATTACCCGCGGTCTTGCAGAGATGAGTCGGTTTGCCGTCAGCCTTGGCGCCAACCCAATGACATTCATGGGGCTGGCGGGTGTCGGTGATCTGATCGTGACTTGCACCTCATCCAAGAGCCGGAACTTTCGAGTGGGTTACGCCGTTGGCCAGGGCCAGAAACTGGACGATGCCGTGGCGGAGCTCGGGCAGGTGGCCGAGGGCATCTATACCCTGAAGCTCGTCAAGCAAAAAGCCGAGGCCATCGGGATCTATATGCCACTGGTTCGTGGGCTTTACGAGATCCTCTATGACAACGCTTCAATCAAGGCGGTCATCAATAGCCTCATGATGTCGGTCCAGAATTCCGACGTAGAATTTATACTGCCGCGGACCATCAGCCAGTAACAGGCCCGCTGAACCGGGACCAGGCCGGAAAGGAGAGAGCCCTTGCAACTGCTCATCATGCGCCATGGGGAAGCTGGCTGGCATACGCTGGATCAGGAACGTGAACTGACAGAGGCCGGGCGGCTTGGCGTGGCTGAGGTTGCCGCTCGCATCGCGGAGTCGCCCTGGCGCCCGAAGCTGGTCTGGAGCAGCCCCTATGTGCGTGCCAGGCAAACGGCGGCGATCGTCTCCGAAATTCTCAATTGTCCCGTTGAAGAAAAGATGTTTATCACTCCGGACGACGACCCGGCAGCCTGCCTTGATGCATTGATTGAGCATCACGAATCACCCCTGTTGATCGTTTCCCACATGCCCCTGGTGGGAGGGCTTGCCACGCTTCTGGTTGACGCACACCGCCGGGGCATTCCGTTCATGACCTCCCAGGCCGTCATGCTGGATATGCCAGTAGTCGGCCCCGGTTGCGCTGACTTGAAAGCCCAGTTTCTGCCCTGATATCGCCAGTAAGTAATTTCTGAATCCTCAAATCCGAGCCCGACTATGTACAGCTTTCCAATCGACTACGTGGAGCCGGTCTTCCGGCCTCCCAGTGAAGCCAAGTCACTGATCCTGCCGGTCACCAACGGCTGCTCCTGGAATAAGTGCACGTTTTGCGATTAGTAGAATTAAATTTCTGTACTAAAAACCCCTTAAAAATCCCCAATAGCTCCTAATCCGCACTTTCTTTTTTTCTTTAAGCACACTATAGTGCTATTAAAAATATACTACAAATACGAGAAAAATGTGCTTAATAGTGTTTGTGTGGAAGCGAACATCAGAATGGATAACACCGGACTCCAGGTCAGTCTTCCGGTAATCGTGACGCACGATGGCCTGCTGAGAAGTTATCTGGACTATTTGATCGTCCATCGGAATAAGTCACGGAGTTGGAAAGACAGAAGCGCCTTCGCAGTCCGGCTTTTGATCGATTACACGAAGCAAAATGAGGGCTGCTTCGATAAACCTTATGAACTTTTTCGAGAGTTTTCCAACAGCCTTTACACGGGAACGATTGGCGAGGACGGTAATGACCCCAGTTGGTTGCGCTGGAAACCACGCTCAGATAACGATGCGGCCTTTTTGATCAAGCTCATTACAAGTTACACCGACTGGTTGGCTCGCCAACACGAAGAAAAAAAATTCCAGATAAACCCGAAGGTCAAACCAACTCGTTACGAGGAATGGATGGGGTTGGCAGCCCACTATCAGAAAAAGCGCCGTGCCTTTTTATCCCATCTTTGGGCAAACAATCCGGATCCCTCTTATTCTCGATATGTCATGCCCAGGAAGGTTTCTGGCTCTAAGGGTACCGAAAGCAAGAAAAGTTTTCCGGAAGGACGGATTGATGATTTGCTTTGGGATGGATTCGTTCGATACGGCTTCGAGACCAGCGATAGGATTCATGAGCGGCTCGACCTAAAAAATGTACTGATCACGATGCTGATGCACTATGGAGGGCTGCGCCTTAGCGAATGCTTTCACCTTTGGGTAGAAGACATTATCCCCTGGGAAGATGGAACGGCGCTTGTAAAAGTCTTTCACCCCGACAAAGGAAAAGTCGGTCAGAACAGCCCAAGCAGGCGAGAAGAACTGCGTCAGCGGTTCGGCCTAAAGCCGCGATTCGAGTACCCGAAATCCCACACCCTGCATGCGGGCTGGAAAGATCCGAAAGAAGACAATGAAAATAGGCACTTCTTACAGGTTTGGTGGTTTCCACAATCTGCGGGCGAAACCTTCAATGAGTTATGGCGGCTTTACCTGACCTATCAGCGGTATTCGGACGATGACAATCATCCGTTTGCGTTTACAACACGCACTGGGGCTCCTCACTCGATCAAAGGCTACAACCAGTCGCTCAAAAGAGCAGTAGAACGAATCGGCCTGCCATTCTCAAAAGAAGCTGGAACGACGGCCCATGCCCATCGTCACTCATACGGGCAGGCGTTGTCTGACGCCAAATCCAGCTCCCTGATCATTAAAAATGCTCTCCATCATAAATCGATAGAAAGTCAGCAAGTATACACCGAACTGTCCGAGAAACAGATGCGAGCGCACTTGAAGAGGCTCTCACCCGAACAGCACTCGATATCTGCCATTTCGAAGGGAATTTCACATGACGACTAAATACGCCACCTACGCCGAAGCGTGCGAGGCCGCGCAGAAGTTGGGTTTTAAGACGGCGGCAGAATACCAAAAGGGCTATAAGGAAGACGACAGGCTGCGAAGAATGCCGGACAAAGCCTACCCAGATGAGTGGGTAAGCTGGCCTCATTTTCTCCGTAATGCACAACAAAAATACATTACCCTCGACGAAGCGTCAGCGGCCGCACGGGCGCTGGGTTTGATGAGTCAGAAAGAATACTACATGGGGTATAAAGATGACCCCAAACTGCCGAGTAGCCCCGAACAGTCCTACCCCAATGAGTGGGTGGGCTGGTACGAGTTTTTGGGTACAGAGCGTCCGGTTGAGAAATACTCCACCCTGGCCGAAGCATCAGAGGCCGCGCGGGCGCTAGGTTTCAAGAGCCAGAAAGAATACAACACGGGGTATCGAGACGATCCCAAGCTCTCGCGCACTCCCCAGCAGTCCTACCCCGATGAGTGGGTGGGCTGGTACGAGTTTTTGGGAACAGAGCGTCCGGTTGAGAAATACGCCACCGTGGCCGAAGCGTCACAGGCCGCGAGGGCGCTAGGTTTCAAGAGTTCGAAAGAATATCGGGCGGGGTACCGGGACGATCCAAAGCTTCCGCACCTTCCCCAGCAGTCCTACCCGGATGAGTGGGTGGACTGGTGCGAGTTTTTGGGAACAGAGCGTCCGGCTGAGAAATATGCCACCTTGGCCGAAGCGTCTCAGGCCGCGCAGGCGCAAGGTTTCAAAAGTATAAATAAATACCAGGCGGGGTATCGGAACGACCCCAAGCTGCCGGGTCGCCCCGACCAGGTGTACGCCGATGAGTGGGTAGGCTGGTTTAGCTTTTTGGGAAACGAAAGCGCGTTCGATCCAGAATTACTCACCGTTTATCCGAGGTTCTGGGAAGCAATCCAGAGATATGTGGAAGCAGGGACCAACCAAAACACTAAATACTATCAGTTAAGAGCCTTCTTAAAAGACGTTGTTGCGAAGCAAAACCTACCTGACAATCCCGGCGCCATGCTGTCGAAGGACATACCGTTCAACGAACGCATTTATGAGGCGTTCGTCCAGTCGACGGGAGATACCCAAAAAAGGACAAGGCACAACATTTGTGCGGATTTCTTTGACTGGGCTTTAGACACCTATTGTTCCGATGAGGACGATGAGGGCGTGCTGCTTCTCTTGCCAGGATATCGCAACCCATTGCGGACCGTTCTCAAAGGCTACTTGGACCAGTTGCCAACCATAAGACGCAGCGAGTCCAACAAACCGCCGCTCCCAATGGACTCTATCGTCCGCGCCAGAAAGCATCTGATTCCTTCGGAGATCAAATCTTTCCGCGATCTGCATCAGTTACATTGCTTTTTGGAGGACTGCTGGTTTGAGTGCGATCCCGAATTAATTGATGAGACCGATCCAAACTGCATTTATCGGACCGTGACTAAGGATCGTAGAAAGTCGGATGGTGAGCGGTATTTTGAGGAGGCCGTCGAACTCTGGTCGCCGGTCAAGGTTGTGGCGAACTACATGTTGTTGTCGATGCCGCTGCGCGGGCAGCAAATCTGTTGGCTGGACAGTGGCGAGGGCGACGAGATCATTCCTGTCTGGCACGACGGTGAGGTTCGATGGGTCAAAAATACCAGTCATCTTGCCACTCCGAAGCGCAACCAGGGCTTCCTGCGAAGAGGCGAAGACGGGGAACTGAGTTCCTACATCACGACGAACAAAACCGGAAAGAAACTCGGGGGCTACAGCGTGCCCTATATGCCCGATGACCTGGCCTACTGGGTGATCCAATTACGGGAATGGCAAGCCAAGTACAACCCAATCGAAAGGTTAACCCCTTGGACTGCAATCAAACTTCGACAAAAAACTAACAAGGACATCCTCAAGAGAAGGGGGACGCAGGCGTTTTTGTTTCGCGATCCGGCTTCGTTGGCTTGCGAAGACAAAGTTTCGCCCATGTTCACGACAACCGCCTTCGCACGCACCTTGCCTGCGTTGCTATTCTATAGCCAGAAACTAGGGGAAGACCTCGCTGAGAAAATTGAGAAAAAGAACAGTGTGGAGTACAAGAGCCAATTTACCCCCCACGCTCTGCGGGTCAGCCTGATTACGGCGTACATTGTCGATGGGGGAATGCCCATCACTGTGATCTCAAAGTTGGTTGGCCATGCGTCACTCGTAATGACAATTTACTACACGAAAGTTGGCCATAGCCTGATGCGAAAGGAGTTGGCTGCTGCCGAGAAACGGGCGATCGAACAAAGTCTGGACCGCTACCAGGACCTCATCATCCAGAAGAAGATTGATGAGGCTCGACCAGAGCTCATTGCCACAGATCGAACCACTCTGGATCAGTGTTTGAATTCGGACTGGCCGGCCGCCGCCTTTCAATTGATGAGTATCGGAATTTGTCCCGTGGGCGGAGCCAAGTGTGACGAAGGTGGTGAACCATTGGTCGAGCGGAAGGCCGAGGCTTTTTACGCGCCGGTTCCCAGTGGCTATCTGGGAACGAGAAACTGCCCCCGATGCCGGTTCTTCATCACGGGCCCAGCTTTCCTTGGGGGCTTATCGGCCATCGCCAACGAAGTCATTCTCGAAATTAACGTCATCCGCAAGGAATACCACGAGCTGGAGGAACAAAGGCAGGCGTTCGATGACGAGCGGTACGATGCCGAGAGTGCAGGCAAGGTGTTTGGGAACGCAAGAAAACTCAAAAAAGTCACTGCTGCTTACGAAGAAAAAGCCAAAAAACTCGACATGCTGGCGTGCGACCTCCAGCACTTATACCGGCTCATCACTCAATCTACGGCACTCTTGAGCAAAACTGAGACGGATAAACAGCAATTGATTGTCAGCGAAAATTACGTGGAAATGGGCATGCATCTGGAAGAGCAGCAAAGCGATTTCAGGCTATTGGCTGAAGTTTGCGCGAACGCCGAAATCTACGAAAGCGCGAGTGCGTCCAGAGCACAGCCTTTGCTCAGTCAGATGTTAGATAAACTTGCTGACACCAATGGGATCGCTCCGGCAATGTTCAGGCTAACCGAAGACCAACAGCTCAAGGCTGCCAACCAGGTTGTTCAATTGCTTATGAAGGAAACAGGGAATGACTGGCACCTTGCTGACAGGTTGGTGAACGGTCAAATCTCGCTGGAAGACCTGGCTGAACCATTGAGATTCGCTGACATACGCAAAGAGATCGAATCGGTCATGAATGGGTCTCTGAAATTCGCGTTAGGAATCGAGAGCTGCCATGAGTGATCCAAACGAAGTCTACGAGGCGGTACTGAGCCAACTAAAAAGCGCTCGCTCAAGAAAATCCCTGGAAGCACTGCATGAGGTCTGTCAGGAGCATCATAGCTCGGGTGCCGTTGATTTTAGAATCGCAACGATTGCCAAGCTCGGCGATAACCGTGGGGTTCCGAGTGCTCAAACGATCCGGAATAAAACGGGCGAACCGTATCGAGCTTTGATTGAAGCATGGCAGGCGCTTGGCGATCAGAAGAAAAAAGAAATCAAAGGTCGCATGACGCCGTCTGGGAAATATGATTGGGTGGATGATCTGGGAAACCCGACTCACCGTTACCTTGTCCTCGATTTGATTGCGCAAGTGCGTCACCTGAGAGCCGAAAATAAAGGGTTTGCGTCGATTAAAAAGCTGGAAATTGACTGCCGTTCCGGTTCGGAAGTTGCGGTTGAATCACAACTTCCAAATTTCCTGAGTCATGAGTTGGACGCACTGAAGGAAGCGATTTCTGATGAGTTCCTGATGCGACAGGGTTGGGTTCGAGGGGAACGTGGAAGTATCAAGGACCAAAACGGCAAGGTGATCTTCCGTAATGGCTTCGTTGACATCATTGAAAAAGTGCTGAGTTTAAAGCATGTCTAATGGACAAGAGAAAGCTCGCCAGAACCTCGTTGGCTTCCAACGCTGGGCGGCCACGCAAACGGACGAGGATTTTGAGCAAATCGTTCACCGGGGCCAGTTAAACCGTGGCGAGCTAGCGAAAGCCATTGGCATCGGCAAAAGCGCTCTGCGTCAGAATCCAGCCATCAAGGACGCACTGGAAACGTTAGAGCAAGGTCTACGTGAGCGGGGTGTACTGCCACCACTTACTCAGGAGGCTTCGGTTCAGAGGTCTCAACCTAAACGCTATGATCCCACGGTCAACCAGAAAGCTTTGGAGTCCCGGCGTCTCTCGGCACTGGAGCAGGAAAACATCGAGCTGAAAGCTCGTGTGGCAACCCTCGAAGCCAAGCTCAAACGTTACGGCGAGCTATCGGAGGTACTAACCGAGTTCGGGGTAGCGCCCGATGCATGAAGACTATTTTCGTGTTACCAGCTGCCAACACAGTGGCTCAAAGTATACGATCTTCACAGGCATCCCCATCAAAGCCGACAGTTACAAAATCAATTCGGGCAAATACATTGTCAGCATCCGATGCGAAAACCAGTCTCTACCGATCCAGCCTTCGGTGGGGCAGCAGTGGCGGGTTCGCGGCCAGCGGGCCCTTGAGGCCGTCCAGGCGGGCGATTATGAGCTTCAGCAGCATCTGTATAACGATCCGGCTGAGATGGAATGCACGCTGCCGGAAACGGGTGAAGCGCTCATTCGCTTCATCGCTACCGAGAAAGCCTTCACTGGAATTGGTGAGTCGAAAGCTCGCGCCCTCTGGGAAGCCTTCGGGAGCGACCTGCACTCGTTGCTCCAAACGGACACGGAAGAGCACAGAGAGTGTCTTAGAGACGTTCTGAGCGACGCATCAATTGAAGCCCTGTATAACGGCTACGCCAAGTATCGGAATCTCGCACACGCGAACTGGCTCGCTTCACTGGGCATTCCGCTGCGTATTCAGCAGCGTATTCTCAAATATCACGATGAGCGCACTGTCGATATCCTAAAAGCCAATCCCTGGGCTCTGCTGGGCTTTGGGATGCCGTTCGCCGACATCGATACGATGTCCGAGCAATTGGGCTTTGAGAAATCAGCTCCGGTGAGGCTCGCAGCTGCCCTGGAAAGCGCAATCCGCAGGCAGGTCGAAAAAGGTCACACCTACGCAACGCATCAAGTTTTAAGGCCCGAGATCATAAAGCTTCTGGGCGATAAAGACCTGGTTGCCGAGGTCTTTGCCAATGGCTATCTCAATGGCCAGTTCATTCTCAGGCCACAGACCGGCACCTATCACCCGACTGCACAGATAATAATGGAATCGGTGGTCGCCAAGCGGCTCAAAACACTGGCAACCATCACGGACGAAGATGAATCCGTTTTCAAAGCACTGACCGAAGCCGCCCGGGAGTTGCCTTACGATCTTACTGAGCATCAACTGGAGGCGGTTGAATCCAGTCTCACCAACGGTGTGTCCTGCATTACGGGCGGTGCCGGTACTGGAAAAACCACGGTGCTTCGGACCGTATTAAAGGCTTACGCCGCACTGGGCTATGAAATACACGCCGTGGCGTTGTCTGGGCGGGCTGCCATGCGACTGCACGAAAGCATCGGTTTTTTCACCATGACGATTGCTCGCATGTTGCGGGAGGAGCCGATCTCACCCTCTCTGGTTCAGCCCAAGCACCTCTTGGTTATCGACGAAAGCAGCATGATCGACCTGCCGACCATGTACCGGATCGTCACGCACCTTGATCCGTCGGTACGTATTATTCTGACGGGCGACCCAAACCAACTGCCGCCCATAGGCTGTGGCAAAGTCCTCTCAGACATAATCGAATCTGGCGCAGTTGCCAATGTTGAGCTGAATATCGTGAAGCGTCAGGAAGGCTCAACGGGTATCCCTGAATACTCTGCCACCATCAACCGGGGCGATGTTCCTCCATCGTTATCATTTGGTGCAATCACGTTCCACGAGACGCCTCCGGAGCGTGTAGTCGATAAGTGCAAGACCCTGTATGCCGAATCCGCTCACAATACCCAGATTATCGGTGCAACGAAGGCCCTGGTTGGCGAGTTAAACCTGGAATGTCAACGGCTAATCAATCCAGGCGGCCAGAGGCTGGAGTTCAAGCTGCATGGGGATGATTTCTTTATTGATCTGAGGGTAGGCGACCCGATCCTATTCACTAGGAACAACTATACTGTCGGCATCCAGAACGGATCTCTTGGTGTCCTATCCTCAGCAGACCGCGCTTTTCAAGGCGACCAGGAGACATTTGGTGTCGTAACTCTGGATACCGGAGAGGAGATAGACATCACCGAGGATGTGTTCGACTGCATGGAACTTGGCTATGCGATCACGCTCCACAAGGCTCAGGGTAGCCAGTTCCCAAGAATTATCGTGGTAGTACAGAAGGGCCGCATTTCCGACCGAGCATGGCTTTACACCGCGATTACCCGCGCCGAGGCAGAAATCCATATTGTTGGGCAAGTTAGCGATTTCGAGGTAATAACAAAAGCGGAAAGCCATGCGAATCGGCGAGCGAGTTTTTTGAGAGAACTACTGACAGAGAGGAAAAGGGATTCGGGGGTTGTCTGACAGAGCACTACCCCCTCATCGCCGGTCGCGGCCAATGGGGCCTCAGGCTGTGCCGCATTTCCAGCTTAGCGGATCATCCCTGGTCCTTAAATACCTCTGGTGAATCGCCGCTTGCGGCGAGAAGGCAGAGCCCTGTTCCTGTTCATCAAATTGTGTTCATGAAAGCACTTGAAGCGATCCAAAACGTTTGTTTCTAAACAAAAGCGAACATTCGCCGCACTCCCAATTCCAGGCTTTACGCCCCTTAAACGGGTAAGCAACGCCCCATCAAGAACTTGGCAAACGATCAAAAGGGCTGACGGTTCCAGCACGTCGATCGCCAATGACATGCGTGTAGATTTCTGTCGTTCGAATGTCGCTATGCCCAAGAATTTCCTGAACCGTCCTGATATCGCTCCCCGA